>JAGHBR010000372.1 GCA_021160885.1 Caldisericaceae bacterium | reverse complement strand
GCGCTATCAGCGTGAAACAAAATAAATAATCTCACGCAGAGCTCGCAGAGATTCGCAGATTTTTTTTATTTTTTATATGAATATTTTTTTTGCGTTTATTCTGCGTGATTCTGCGCAATCTGCGTGAAACAAAATAAACCTCTCGCGGAACTCGCAGAACTTCGCAGAAATTTTTTTATTTTTTGAATAGATTTTTCGCGTTCTTCCGCGTGATTCTGCGCTATCTGCGTGAGAGAAACCTCTCGCGGAACTCGCAGAGCTTCGCAGATTTTTTTAAATTTTTGAATTGATTTTTCTGCGTCCTTCTGCGTGATTCTGAGCTATCTGCGTGAAAAAATCTCCCCCTGCTTCCTCTATTGAACCACATCGTTTAAATCCGTAATTTATTTAAAAAACAAGTAGAAAGCGGAAGAATGATTTTAAAGCCAAAAGTTACGCTTGAACAATTGATCGAAAACCTGAGCAACGATGCTGAGTTTCAGAAAAATATTACCAAATGGCTGACTTTAGAAGAACAACCGGCCCGTCTGGCGCCTTTTCCGGATTCAGTAGACAAGCGACTGGTGGAAGTCCTTCGAGCAAAAGGCATTGAACAACTTTACACGCATCAGGCGGAAGCTTTTAGCAAAATAATGGCTGGAGAAAATGTGGTTATTGTTACGCCCACGGCCTCCGGCAAAACGCTGAGCTACAATTTACCTGTTTTTCAAACAATTTTAAAAGAGCACGAAGCCCGCGCCCTGTACCTGTTCCCGACCAAAGCCCTGTCGCAGGATCAGGTGCGGGAAACACAGGATTTAATTCAAAAACTAAAGGCCGATATCAAATCCTTTACTTTTGACGGCGATACACCTGCCGACATTCGGCGCACCATCCGCTCGGCCGGGCACATTGTGGTAACCAATCCGGATATGCTGCATCAGGGGATTTTACCACACCACACCCTGTGGATTAAGTTATTCGAAAATTTGAAATTTGTGGTGCTGGATGAAATCCATGCCTACCGCGGAGTGTTTGGCAGCCATGTGGCCAACTTAATGCGCCGCTTAAAACGCATTTGCGCTTTTTATGGAACCAAACCTCAGTTCATCTGCTCCAGCGCCACCATTGCCAATCCCAAGGAACTGGCCGAACTGATTACCGGTGAGCAGGTGGCGCTAATTGACAACAATGGCGCGCCACGGGGTAAAAAGCACTTTATTCTGTACAACCCGCCAGTCGTACATCGGGAATTAGGATTGCGCCGCTCCGTGGTCAATGAAGTAAAACAGATTGTACGCAAGTTAATGCCCACCGGCGCGCAAATGATCGTTTTTGCTCGCAGCCGTCTGCGCGTTGAAATTTTGCTGACTTACTTACGACAGGTGGCCAAACAATTGCGCATTAACACAGATCTGGTGCGTGGCTATCGTGGCGGATATTTGCCCAAAGAGCGCCGGCAAATCGAAAAAGGTTTAAAAGAAGGAAAAATTCAGGCAGTGGTCAGCACCAATGCGCTGGAACTGGGCATTGATATCGGTAACCTGGATGTCAGCATTCTGGCCGGCTATCCTGGTTCCATTGCCAGCACCTGGCAGCAGGCCGGTCGGGCGGGCCGTCGGCAGGGCACGTCATTAACCATTTTAGTCGCTTCCAGTTCGCCGCTGGATCAGTACATCATGGAACACCCGGAATATTTTGCCGAGAAAAATCCCGAAACGGCGCAGGTCGATCCGGACAATCTGTTCATTTTAATGAGCCATTTGAAATGTGCCGCTTTTGAGTTGCCATTTGAAGAAGACGAGGTCTTTGCGCCGGACATTACGCATCAGTTGCTGGACTTTTTAGTGGAAGAGAACGTGCTGCGCAAAACCGATGGCAAATACTTCTGGATGCGCGAAATTTACCCGGCCGATGAGATCAGTCTGCGCAATGCCAGCCCGGAAAACGTGGTCATCATCAACACCAGCGACAATAATCGCGTGATCGGCGAAGTGGATCTGTTTTCCGCCCCTGAACTGGTGCACAAAGATGCCATTTACATCCATGAGGGCGTGCAGTTCCATGTGGATGAACTGGATTGGGATGAGAAAAAAGCTTACGTCCATCAGGTTAAAGTAAATCATTACACAGACGCCATCACTAAAACCAATATTAAAGTGCTGGATGTTCTGGAAGAAGAAAACATTGCCAATTACAAAAAAGTTTATGGCGAACTGGCGGTCAGTCGCGTAACCACGGGCTTTAAAAAGATTAAATTTAACACGCATGAAAATATTGGCATAGGTCGTGTTCATCTGCCAGAAATGGAGATGCAGACCAGCGCCATGTGGTGGGAATTTGACGACCAGCTGTTCGTTGATCCCTATTTTCAAGAATCGATTATTGGAGAAGGTCTGAAAGGGATTGCTTACACATTGAACAATCTGATCCCTTTGTACATCATGTGTGATGTAAATGATATTTCAGTGGTGCCGATGGTGCGGGCGCCATTCAGTCACAAGCCAACCATTTATGTTTATGATAAATATCAGGGCGGCATGGGCCTGAGTAAAAAGCTGTACGAAATTGAAACCGATGTACTAAAAGGCGTATTGCAACATATTAAAAACTGCCCCTGCACCCATGGTTGCCCGTCCTGTACCGGCCCCACGCTGGAAAACACCCTGTTCGGTAAAGAAAGCGCCGTCAAGATTCTGGAACAATTAAAGTTGTAATGCCCAATGGATCTGAAAAAAAAATTAGAATATTACCGCAAAACAACGGCTGGCAATTTTTCGAGGCAAGAACAAAAATCTGCACCGCGAGTCCCCGCTTCGGTTAAAGCGATTGCCGAACATTTTAAGGCCAAAATATTGCCTTATCCGGTTCCGGTACTTGAAATCAGTATGACTGAAGACAAAGAATTTGAAGGGGAAAGCGTTAAGCTGAACCGCCTGAGTAAAAACCAATTTACGGAACCGATTTTGCTGGAAGATTGTCTTTTCTTCGATCTGGAAACTACCGGACTCAGCGGAGGGACCGGCACCTACCCCTTTTTGCTTGGCTTTGGCTATTTTGAAGGTGAACAATTTAAAGTGGTTCAGTATTTTTTGCCAGATTTCGGACGTGATTATTATGCCTTCAAAGAGATTCAACCTTTGCTGGAAAAGAAGAAAATTCTGGTCTCCTTTAACGGCAAAAGCTATGATTTCCCTTTGCTTAAAACTCGCGCCATATTAAACCGTTTCGAGGTTGACCTGGAGTGCTTTGAACATCTTGATCTGCTTCATCTTTCACGACGTGTCTGGAAAGACAGCCAGGAAAGTTGTGACCTGGGCAGCATCGAACGAGAACAGCTGAACCTGCAACGCAGCGGCGACATTTCGAGCAGCCTCATTCCCACTGCCTATCTGCGATTTATTCAAACCGGGCTGATCCACGAGATGATTTCAGCCATTCAACACAACCAAATCGATATTTTTTCCTTAAAGAAAATTTTGTTTCGACTGGCTGAAATCAATGAAAAACCTGAGGTGGTCAGCGACTTGAAAGCACTGCTGCGCCTGGCTAACCTGGCCTTTGAACTGGAAGACTTTGAATATTTTTTAAGAATTGAACAACGCCTGGAAGCATTGCAACCCGAAGGGGCCAAAGAGATCCGTCTGCTGAAAAGTTTCTTCCTGAAGAAAAGGAAAGAGTGGACTTCGGCCTGTCAATTATGGGAAACGTTAGTTCCGCACCGGGAATATTCGTTTTTGGCCCTGGAAGAATTAGCCAAGGCTTACGAACATGTGTTCCGGGATCATCAAAAAGCGCTGGAATATGCGCAACGCGCTTTAAAAATCTACCAGATCATGGAACAATTGAACCCTTATCAGGTCAATTCAGAATGGAAAATGGCTTTTTTACGAAGATTTAATCGATTAAAAAACAAACTTACTTGACATGATTAAAAGAGTTCCCTTATATTATTTCGTGAGTTATTTTAATTGATTTAATTTGGAGGAGCTATGGGCTATCAGAGTTTGGGTGAAATGTTTTTTGACAAACGCCAATCCATGCCTGATAAGGTGGGCTACATGTTTAAAAAAGACGGAAAATGGAAATCCGTTACATTTAAAGAGGCCGTGGATTGGGCTGAAAAATTAGCTGCTGGTTTGGCATCACTGGGCGTGCAAAAAGGAGATCGCGTAGCCATTGTCTCTGGTAACCGTATCGAATGGGCTTTAATGGATTATGCTACAATGGCTCTGGGAGCAATGCTTGTCCCTGTTTATCCTTCCTTATTAGACCACCAGCTGCGCTACATTGTGAATGACTGCGAAGCAAAAGTACTGATTGCCGAAGATGATTTACAGGTAGCCAAAGTCAGCAATATTCTATCGGAATTAAACACGGTCAAAAAATTCTTTGTTTTTGATCCGCCTGAACAACTGGTTGAACCTTGGAAAAAATTGACGGCTTTGGTTGAGGCCGGTGAAGACTTCCTGAAAAAGAACCCTGACTATGTGACGAATGAAATAAAGAAAATTACCCGCGAGGACTGGGCTACCATCATTTACACTTCAGGAACCACTGGTGAACCCAAGGGCGCTGTGCTAAAGCATGGCAACTTTTTAAGCAATATCGAAGGCGCCATGAGCGTGCTCGATATTTACACTGAGGATGTTTTCCTTTCTTTTCTTCCTTTAAGTCATGTTTTTGAACGCATGGCCGGGCATTTCCTGTCCAATCATCAGGGGGCAACCGTGGCCTATGCCGAAAGCATTGACACCGTTGCCGAAAACATGCAGGAAATTAAGCCCACTGTCATGGTTTCAGTACCCCGTCTTTACGAAAAAATTTACGCCCGTGTACTGGAAAATGTAGAAATGGGGCCGCCTCTTAAACGCAAAATATTTTACTGGGCCATTGGCGTGGGGCGCGAATATGTAAATCACATAATGAAAAAACAAGCCATTCTTTTCCCTTTAAAAGCGGAACAAAAACTGGCCCATAAGTTAGTTTTTAGCAAGTTGCAGCAACGTGTTGGTGGCCGTATTCGATTTTTTGTTAGCGGTGGTGCGCCACTTTCTGCTGAAATTGCGGAATTTTTTACTGCGGCCGGCCTAATTATTCTTGAAGGCTACGGACTTACCGAAACCTCTCCTGTAATCACAGTTAACCTGTTAGACCACTTTAAATTCGGAACCGTCGGTCCGCCATTGCCCAATGTAGAAGTTAAAATTGCAGAAGATGGTGAAATTTTAACGCGTGGCCCGCACGTGATGGTAGGCTATTTTAAAAAGGAAGAAGCCACCAAAGAAGTGATTGATGAAGAGGGCTGGTTACACACCGGTGATATTGGCATGATTGATGAAGATGGCTTCCTTAAAATTACCGATCGTAAGAAAAACATTATTGTTACTTCAGGTGGAAAAAATATTGCTCCACAGCCCATTGAAAATATGCTGGTCACCACACAGTACATTGAACAGGCTGTAGTTATTGGCGATAAACGAAAATTTATAACGGCTGTTATTGTTCCTGCCTTCGAGGCTGTTAAAAACTGGGCTGCAGAACAGGGTAAAACGATTAACACCTATGACGAAATGCTGCAATTAGATGGTCTGAAGGAATTAATCCGAAAAGAAATTGATCTGGTAAATGAAAATCTCGCCAGGTACGAAACCATTAAGGATTTTATTTTTGCCGGAGAGCCATTCTCCATTGAGAGTGGTGAGTTGACACCTTCCTTAAAGGTTAAGCGCAAGGTGGTAGAAGAAAAATATCATGATCAAATAGAAAAAATGTACGAAATTTAATATTTTTCATGGGCGAGGTAAAAGAACATCCACCGGTACTTTTGTTTGCGGCTATTACGTTTACGACTATGGTTGACCTGAAGGAAGTTTACGCCCAATTGGAAAATCAATTCGGAGCCATTGAACGACAATCGCCAGTGTTCGATTTTGATGCCTTTACCGATTATTATGAGCCGGAAATGGGATCGGGGTTGGAAAAAGTTCTGGTAACTTTTACATCTCTTATCCCGGCAGATAGGTTGCCAGAAATTAAACTAACGACCAATCGAATCGAACAAAATATTTCGCAAAGTAAAAAACGAATAATTAATATCGATCCGGGCTATTTAAATAATTCTAAAGTTGTGCTGGCCACTACAAAAGATTATTCGCACAGGATTTATCTGGGTAAAGGCATTTTTGGCGATTTGCACTTGACTTTCCGAAACAAATCCTTTCAGGTACAACCCTGGACCTATCCGGATTACAGGCAAGCATCGGTCATCGAATTTTTTAACGAAGTACGCAAGCTGTACCGTAAAAAGTTAGAACAATATTACTCTCACACGCTTGAAAAAAGTGGTTAATAAACGGCAATTACTTTTGCCCATGTTGAAGGAGTTGTGTCCATGTTGTTAAATCTACTTATTTTAATTGTAATCAGCTATTTAATGGGTTCCTTTCCAACCGCCATCATTGCCGGTAAATTATTAAAGAATATTGACATCAGAGATCATGGCAGTGGAAATGCCGGGGCAACCAATGTTTTTCGCGTGTTAGGCTGGAGAGCGGCTATTGTGGTTCTACTCATTGATATGATTAAAGGATTTGTGCCGGTATTTTTCCTGGCTCCAGCTCTTGTTACTTCTGCTGAGCAGGTGATCTATTTTCAATTACTGGCGGCCATTGCGGCCATTCTGGGGCACATATTTACCGTCTTTGCCGGATTTAAAGGCGGTAAAGGGGTAGGCGCTTCTGCCGGCGCCTTTTTGGCTCTGGCTCCATTGCCATTGTTGCTGGCCCTGCTAACCTTTATCATTATTGTGGCCTGGACGCATTACGTCTCGCTGGGATCATTACTGGCTTCTCTGGTTTTCGTGGTAATTCTTGTCCTGCAAAAGTTTGTTTTTCACATGGATATCCCCAATGTTCTGCTGATCATAAGTGGTGTTATTGTGGCCTTAATCTGGTTTGCTCATCGTAGTAATATTAAGCGCCTTTTGCAGGGCAATGAAAATCGACTGGAATTTAAAAAGAAGGGATGAGGTCATGCGCATTGGAATGATTGGCGCCGGTAGTTGGGGAACGGCCCTGGCCTTGGTTTTACATGAGAATGGACATCAGGTTCGCTGCTGGACCATTGATGAAGAGAGTTTGATGGATATCCGAAATAATCATGAAAACAGTCGCTATTTACCAGGTATTAAGATTCCAGCTGAAATTATCTTTACTTCAGATTTAAAATTGATCGTCGAAGATCCTGATGTTATTGTTAATGCCGTACCTACACAGGTGACGCGCTCTGCGTTGAGTTTGGTTAAAGAGATTTTTACCGATCAAGGTCAGTTGTGGGTTTCGGTTTCCAAAGGTATTGAAAACAAAACTTACAAAAGAATCTCACAGGTTATTGAAGAAGTAATGGAAGTTCCTGCAGAACGGATTGCGGCGCTTTCTGGCCCAAGCCATGCCGAAGAAGTCGCCAGAAAAATTCCAACGGCCATTGTTTCAGCCTCGAAGAATATTGAAACAGCTCGAAAAATACAAAAGGTTTTCATGAATCAATACCTGCGCATTTACGCTAACGACGATGTAACAGGCGTGGAATTAGGAGGAGCTCTGAAAAACATTATTGCTCTGGCCGCCGGCATTTGCGACGGCTCCGGTTACGGCGATAATACAAAAGCTGCTTTAATGACCAGAGGATTGGTTGAAATCAGTCGTCTGGGCGTAAAAATGGGCGCTCGACCACAAACCTTTGCTGGTTTGAGTGGCATGGGAGACCTGATTGTAACCTGCATGAGCCGTCATTCGCGTAACCGATATGTCGGGGAACAGATTGGTAAGGGCCGAACGTTAAAAGAAGTGCTAGATGAAATGGTCATGGTAGCTGAGGGCGTTAAAACTACGGAATCAGCGTATGAACTGGCCAAACTACAAAAGGTAGAAATGCCCATCACTGAGCAGATTTACAAGGTACTGTTCGAAAATAAATCGCCTGCAAAGGCCATGTTAGACTTAATGACAAGAGCGTCCAAAATAGAAGACTGGGGCGCTTGATCAATAAACGGCGTCAAACAAAAGAGGGAGGCACAAGATGATAAAATCCATTCTTTTACCCATTGATGGTTCACCTTACACCGAAGCTGTGCTGGAATACGGAGACTTTTTTGCACAGAAATTTGGCGCCTTGTTGCGGGTTTTAACTGTTATTGATATTCGCCTGTTCGACTGGAGTGTGGCCACCAGCGCTGATAGTTTTGTGCCTATTATGCCATCTGCTGAATTCCAGGAAGAATCGCAACGCATTCAAAGCGAAAAAGCAGACAAAGTGATTCAGAAAGCTTCCGAAATTTTGAATGCCAAAAAACGCACCTTTGAAATTATTAAAGTTTCCGGCATTCCGGTTGATGAAATTTGTCAGACCGCCAAAACAACCGATTTGGTGGTGATGGGTATTCGCGGCGAATATGAAAAGTGGAGCGGTAAATTGCTGGGTGCCACCACGGAATCGGTAACCCGACAGATTTCCAAACCCATGATGTTGGTGGACAAAGAGTTTGTGCCGTTTGAACAAATTCACTGCGGTTACGACGGAACAGCAGTCGCAAATCATGCCCTGCAAATGGCTGCCTTTTTAGCCAGTTCAATGAACCTGCCACTTAAAGTGATCTCCGTTTTTGATTCTGAAGAAGAACGCGAAGCCGTTTTAAATGAGGCACGACAATATCTTGCGCCTTACAAAATCAAATTTGATTTAATGCCCGAAACAGGCGATCCGGATGAGGTGCTGGTCAATGTGCAAAATAACGCTGCCAAACCTTCCCTAATGGTTATTGGCGGTTACGGACACTCACGCCTGCGGGAAGCCATTTTGGGTAGTACCACCGTTCACGTGATGCGTAAAGCACAAAAGCCGATTTTGATGGTAAAATAGTTGATTGGAGAATGGTTGAATGGTTATTGGAAATTTAAATTTAGTTAATGGGAAATTTGCAATTCAAAGAGAAAGGTGCCAGGGAAAATTTAAAACCCAAAACGCAAAATTTTTTGTACTGCTTTTTTTCTTCATATGGAATTGGATTTTAACGTCTATCTGAAACCATCCGTACAATCAAAGCCATAGCTGATTGCGCTTTTGACAGCTGGCAACAATATTTGTATTTGACTACAAGTGATTTGTTGTTAAGAGTAAGGCTGAAGTTAAGGAAGATGAATGAAAATTTGAAATCTGTTGAGGCTTAACGAATCGTTTACTTATCTGTACTGGCCCTAAAAAGTCAAAACAATTTCAAACGACATTTTCGTGAGAATATTCCCTAAACTATTAAACCCTTAACCCTTATACTCTTACACCCTTACACTTAAATCCACCAATTACGGCTTTCCAGGGGAGAGTTTCACCAGCAAACCATCCATGCTGCTAACAATGACTTCGTTTTTCGAAATTGGCAGAACCGTGGGAATGAAACTGTTACCGATTTTGTGTTGCCATAATAGTTTACCGTTCTTGGCCTGAAAGCTAATGACCAGGCCGTTTTTCGTTCCAAAATAGCCGACGCCATTTTTAAGCTGAATCATAGAGTTAGCAAAATCGTAACCGAACTGTAAATTTTTAATCCAGGTATAAATTGGTTTTCCTTTGTTTGGAATTAAAGCGACCACAGTATCCTGCATGGTTTTGGCAAAAACAAGATGTCCGTTGCTACCGACGGTCTCTCTTACTTTAAATCGATGATCCCGCCAGAAAGTATGCCCATCTTTTAAATGGACATTATTTAAATGACGATCTGGCGTGGCAAAAAATACTTGATCGTTAAGCGTTACAGGCCAGCAGGCGGCGGGTGAAAAAAGAATATTTTGTCTTGGGCCGGACCATTTCCAGGCTAGCCGACCATTCTTTCGTTTTAAAGCGTACAGGTGTCCATCCCAGGCGCCAAAGATGATTTTATCTTTAACTAACAAAGGCTTACATTCCACATAACCTTTAATCCCATCAACAACCCAAATGGGTTGACCTGTCCGTAAACTGAGGGCATAACAATTACCGTCATTTCCGGCAACAAAAACCGTATCACTATGTATAATGGGAATGGAGTAGAGCGGCGCCTGGGTTTTGAACTTCCAGAATTCAGAGCCGTCAATATTTTTTATACAATAAACATTGCTGTCAGCGCTGGTAAAGAGTAATCGATCTTTTTCAATTGCAACCTGCGAAAACAAAGCGCCGGGAAAGGCTCTTTGCCAGACCTGCCGGCCGGTTTCTGAATTAATACAATGTAATTTACCAGCATGATCACCGATGTAAACAAAATGTCCATCAAAATTAGGTGAGGCGGTAATGAGCGATGCCATCGACACACGCCAGCTTTCTTTAACTTGCGGATAAATCTGATTTATTGAGAAATCCGGCCTTCGGATTAGGGAATCTTCAATTTGGTATTTTTTACGAAAATCGAGTTTTGCCCATTGTTTAAGATGAGGAAGCCCAACGTATTTCACAAAAAATATGACAGAATCGCCACTAAATTTAATGATGTTGTAGGCAGGAAGACTATCTCGCCGTAAAATAGAACGGCCCATAATTTGTGGAATGCCGTAAGCGTTACTTACTTTGTTTCTGTGCACATGACCGGAAAGAATCATTTTAACATTGTAGCCTTTTATTATTTTGAAAAAATTGAGGGCATTATCCACATGATGAACAGGGAATAAAGGGTAATGAGTTACAAAGACAACAGGCTGCCCGGAACGGTTCATCTTTTTAAGAATATTTTTTAACCAGTTTAAGTCATCCGGTGAAAAATGCCCATCTGCCATGCGCAAAACAGGGCCTTGGTGTAGCCCAATAAACTTAATGCCTTTAAAATCAAACACAAATTTGTCGTCTTTAAAAAGTCGGCGGAATTTTTCCAGACCGGAATCCGACCATTTCGTGTCGTGATTACCGGGAATAATGAAATAGGGTACTTTCAGGCTGTCTAAAATCCGTTTTGCCAGAATCAAATTGTTGCCGGTATTAGTGTCCGTAATGTCGCCGCTAACGATTACCAAATCAATATCGTCTTTTTGATTGATGTCCCGAACAACAGCTCGCAAGTCCTGCGGCCCGCTGGTAAATGGAGAAACATGAGTGTCTGATAGCCATCCGATTTTAAATTCATTAGAAGTGCAACCTATTAAAAAGAGAAAAATAATAAGTAGGAACATTTTCTTCATGGTTTTACCTTTCTTGAAAATAGGTCTGTTCAAATACTATCAATTTTTAGGAATTGAAGCAAATTAAAGGTAAGAGATTTTTAAACTTTTTGAGGCAGGTAATATTTGTTTGCCGAGAATAATTTTCCTTAGTAGATTTAAAATATTTAAAAACAGAAAGACATGATTTTAATGGAGTCTTTAACTTCACATAAAAGTTCACCGCAACTTTCCAAACTTGAATTAGCAAAATTGTGGTTACCGCGTTACACTGGTGCCAAAATCGATGATTTTGGCGACTATATCTTGATTACAAATTTCAGTAATTATCTTAATATTTTCGCTGAGCGTTTTGCCTGTGAAATTAAAGGGCATGGAAGGCCCATGCAAACCGCAACGAATTCAGCCGGGCTTACGATAATCAATTTTGGCATGGGCTCGCCTAATGCCGCAACAATCATGGATTTGCTCTCGGCCCGTAATCCCAGAGGTGTTTTGTTTTTGGGTAAGTGTGGTGGATTAAAAAAGACAACTGAAATTGGGCATTTCATTTTACCAATTGCAGCCATAAGAGGAGAAGGAACCAGCAATGATTATTTTCCTCCTGAAGTGCCAGCGCTACCTTCTTTTAAACTGCACAAATTCGTTTCGGAAAAAATCGTAAAATACCAACAGGAATATCGCACCGGCGTCATTTACACCACCAATCGTCGCGTGTGGGAATGGGATGAACAGTTTAAAGCCTATTTGCGTAAAATTTCTGCCATTGCCATAGATATGGAAACCGCTACTATTTTTATTGTGGGGCATGCCAATGAAATAGCCCGAGGCGCTTTGTTGCTGGTTAGTGATTTACCAATGACTCCTGAAGGCGTAAAAACGGAAGAATCCGATGCCTACGTGACACAAAAATTTACGGAATTGCATTTGCAAATTGGTATTG
>JAGHBR010000478.1 GCA_021160885.1 Caldisericaceae bacterium | reverse complement strand
GTCGAAGATAATCAGATATTGGTGGACGAATTAAAATCATTTTTTGAAGAGCAGAGCTACCTGGTAGAGGTAGCCACTTCATTTAATCTGGCCAGTCAAAAAGTGGCTGTTTATGAATATGATGTTATTATTCTTGACCTGGGCTTGCCTGATGGTAATGGCCTGGATTTAATTCCATTAGTGCGCAAAACTTCTACCGAGACGATTATTTTGATTTTAACCGCCCGGGATGCAGTGGAAGACAAGGTGAAAGGTCTGGAATTGGGCGCAGATGATTATTTAACCAAACCGTTTCACAAGGCAGAATTGAATGCGCGGGTGCGATCTCAACTGCGCCGTAAAAAGTTTGCCGGCAAAAACGAACTGACCTTCCATGAAATTCGCGTTGATTTGCAGGCTGCTCAGGTATTTGTTAAAGGGCAACCCTTGAATTTGACGCGCAAAGAATACGATCTTTTAATTTACTTTTTGTACAATCCAAACCGCTTACTAACCAAAGAAAGCATTGCGGAACATTTATGGGGAGACCATATCGATCAGGCTGACAGTTTTGATTTTATTTACAATCATATTAAAAACTTAAGAAAAAAGATAATGGCAGCCGGAGGAAAAAATTACGTTAAAGCAATGTACGGCATGGGCTACAAATTTAGCGAAGAAAGTAAGTAAAATGACAACCAGACGTCCCGTAAAATTGTTAAACCAGACCACGGCTTTTTATTTAATCTTTACCTTTCTGGTCTTTTTTGTCAGCGCTTTTATTCTTTCTAAAATGGCCAATCATTACATCGATTCGTATGTGCAGAGTCGCTTTAGTAAATATGAAAACCGTTTAAAACACCATTTGCAAAAGGATTCAACATTATCCCACCTGCCGCGTTATCTGAAGGTAAAAAAAGTAAGCGACCTATCAATACTCAAGACTCTTCCCATAATAAAGGATACGCTCATTTACAGTGACGAATTGGATGAGTATTTAATGTACCGCAAACGTAAGGCGGTAATTCAGCAGGGCACCCAGTATTTTACCTATGTGGCCAGGGTGCGAGTTGGAGACTTTTACCGATTACGTGATGACTTTTTAGCTAGCATGTTCATTGTCTTTGGCGTTTTGGCCTTTGGTATGATTGTTTTCAATTATTTTCTTTCTGGCTATTTGTTTAAACCTTTCAATCAAATTCTGGAGGTAATGAGAACCTACAAGGTAGGACAGGGCGCCAAAGTACAAAAGGTTTACACGGTTACGGAAGAATTCATTAAAATGCAGGATTTATTCCATCAAATGCTGGAGCAAATCGAAAAAGATTACCGGAATCTGAAGGAATACACCGAAGATATGGCCCACGAAATGCAAACGCCGATTGCCATCATGCGTAGTAAGATGGAAAGCTTAATGAGTGATGAAACACTTTTGCAAAAACACGGACCTCAGATTAAAACCATTTACCAGCAACTCAATCACCTTTCCAGGCTGGGGAATACCTTGAATTTATTGACGCGCATTGAAAACGGAGAATTTCAAAACAAAAAAACCATCAGAACTAAAGACATTATTGTAGAACATCTGAAGTTCATTCAGGAATTGGCCGAATTAAAACATCTGCAATTTGTAACCGACCTGTCCGAAGACAATGTTTTTACTATTGATCCGTACTTGTTCGAATTGATCTTAAAAAACCTGCTACGCAATGCCATTCAACATGCTCCGGAAAATTCTAAAATTTTTATCAAGACGGATGAGAATCAGTTACTCATTAGTAATGCAGGCGCAGAGCTGGATTTCCCACCTGAAAAGCTGTTTAAACGATTTGTGAAACGTAAAAGCAACGGCGAAACATTAGGTCTGGGCCTGGCCCTGGTGAAAAAAATCTGCGATTTAAATAATCTGCAAATTGATTACCAGTACCAGGATGGACAGCATGTTTTTAGGGTTTGGAAGTCATCTTAAAATAAAAAATTAATTACTTCGCAGTGTGACCAACAAACCATGTAGGCGTAAACCTTTGTAAAAATCGTTAGGATTGACATTCCCGGGCAAGCGGGAATCCCTAAATTGACAGGTTTAAAGACTTCCTGTTTTCTTAGGATTCCAAAAGTCTAAATTTAAATTGCTTCCTAAAATAAAAGTTATTTAAATCCAGATGAATTAATCCGTTTCACGGTAAAGTTTATTCGTTGTTTTTAATAGCTCCATCTTAAAAATAAAAGGCAACAATAAATACCGATTCCAACACCCGTCTAAGGCGGGTACCATAATATCCGGAGCGTTCCAAAGGATTTATTTCATAATAGTTGTACTGAACTTCAAAACCAATGCTGAAATGTTCTACAAACAGATGTTCAGCGCCTAAAGTTAAACCGTAAATATGATCAGTTTTAGATGAAATTATATCAGGATTCGGGTAATCTTTAGGCCTATTCAGTTGTTCCGCTACTAATCTGGGACCAAAATACATTCTATTATTCCCGAATGATTTTACATAGTACAGACCAAAACCGTAATGAAAAACCGAATATTTTACTTTTTCAGAATCGTACTTGTGGGTGACCTTCCAGTAACCAAATTCAGGAATAATTCTAATGGTTGAGTAAAAGACAATGGGTATAGTAAATTTATGCAAAACAATGCTAGAACCATAATTAGACAAAGTAATATCCCGCTCATGTTCAAGCGGGATGCCGATTCCCAGACGGATATTTCTGGCCTGTGAAGAAGTGAACATCATTACCGTTAATAAAGTTAGGGAAATGATTATCTTTTTCATGATAACACCTCATCCAATTTTTTTATTAGAAATAAAAGGTAAGGTAAAGTGAAGGGACAATAGCCAAATGGACATTTTCTATGGTAAATCCGTTAGAGATTTTATAATAATATCTGTTAAACTGGATTTCCGTTCCGCAGGAAAAATGACGGTTAAATAGAAATTCTGCACCAGTAGTTAGCCCGAGATCTTTGTATGTTGTAGTTTTCATCTTGTCATCACTGTTACTATAGACAAAAGAGCGAAGTTTTTCGAATCCCATGCGAGGGCCAACGTAATATCTTATTTTCTTTTTGGAAAAACAATAATAAATTCCTATGCC
>JAGHBR010000181.1 GCA_021160885.1 Caldisericaceae bacterium | reverse complement strand
GTATTAAAGGTTTTAATATGACAAAGAAAAACATCCTTTTTTTAACAATTAATTTTCCGCCTAATCCTTCGGTAGGCACAAAAAGAGTAGCAAAAATTTTAAAATATATCGATCATTCCAAATTTAATTTTTCAGTTTTAACCTTAAAAGAAAAATATTATAATCAGGAACTTGGCCAATTGATGGGCAATCAGGATAAAATCCCTTCAACCGTTAAGGTTTTTCGTACGCACAAAAGTGATTTGACCCATATTTTTACATATTTAAAAAAGGGTATTGGGCTTATTTTTAAAAGAAATAAAGCTTCTGCGAAATCGAATAAGTCAACAGAAAATAAAAAATTAAACAAGTCTTCAAAACTAACAAACCCAGGCTGGAAAGACCAGATAATTAATTCTTTACGTAGCTTCTTCTTCGCTTTTTTCGAATTCCCTGATAAATACATCGGCTGGTTGCCGCATGCCCTTGCTGAAGGCGTGCGTATCATTCGTCATGAAAAAATAGACATAATTCTTACAACAGCGCCGCCACATTCGGCATTTATTATTGCCATGCTGCTGAAAAAATTGATGCACAAAAAATTGGTACTCGATTTTCGCGATCCGTGGACTATTTCGCGCTGGGACAAGGGAAATATTTTTAGATATTGGACTGAAAGAACAGTGGAAAAAATTTGTGTTAAAAGCGCTGATCATTTGTTCTTTGTAACTCCTAAAATGCGCGATGAATATTTAAAATTGTACAAAGACTTACCTGCGGAAAAATTCAACCTCTTTTTCAATGGATTCGATCCCGATGATTTTATTGTTGATCAGGAAGCTCAACAGCCCGAAAAAAAACATCTTGCTTTCCGTTTTGTACACCTGGGCACCCTTTACAAAAGGAGGAATCCCGAACCTTTAGTAATTGCCATTAAAAATTTAGCTCAAAAAGATTTAATTGCTCCTGGGCAGGTGGTTTTTGAATTTATTGGAAGTGTGGTTACAGAATTAAAATTTATTTATCAAAAAGTGAAAGAATTACAGGTAGAAGATTATGTGGTTTTTAAACCGCCGGTAAGCTTTAATGAGAGTATTGCCACTATGTTTCAGGCTGACGCTTTATTATTAATACAACCTGATACCGATTTGCAGATTCCGGCAAAACTATTTGAATACATTTACACTGGCAAGCCAATTTTAGCCATAGCCGAAGAAAACAGCGCTACTCACCAGGTTCTGGCAGAAGGCAATTTAGGTATTTTAGCGCCATCTAAAAATATCGATGCCATTGAACAAGCTGTGCTGAATATATTGAATGGTCAGTTTAAATTTAAACCAGCCCCGGACTACGTTGATCAATTCAATTATCAAAAATATGCCAAGAAATTTGAAAAGGTTTTATATGAGCTCTAAAAAAATTAAGGTAGCCCATCTGGTTAATTATCTTTCCCCGGCAGGTAAAGAAGTTGGTATTGTAAAGTTATTAAACGGTTTAAATGAAAATTTGTTTGAGCCCTTTTTGATTGTTTTTGATCGTGTTTTTGATTCTTTGAATTTAAATACCAGTAAAACAGAAGTGATTGAATTAAATAAAAAAGAAGGTAACGACCCTCTATTAATTTTTAAACTGGCGAAAATATTAAGGCAAAAACAGATTGATATTTTGCATAGTCATTCCTGGGGCACTTTAGTGGAAGGTGTTTTAGGCGCTAAATTGGCCCGGGTGCCGGTAATTATTCATGGTGAACACGGGACGTTTCATAAAGATCGTAAAAGGATACTGGTCCAACGAATCTTATTCAATTTAACCGATCAATTGCTTTCAGTTTCGGACTTGTTAGCAGATGATATTAGCCGCACGATTGGTGTTAAACGTGAAAAAATCGTAGCTATTTTGAACGGTGTGGATGTTTCAAAATTTAAGCCTGATTTAGAAAAAAGAGCAAAATACAGATCCCAATTATTAACCAACAATCAAACCGTGCTAATTGGTACTGTCGGTCGGCCAATGAAAGTAAAGAACCATCAGCTGATGATTCGGGCGCTAGCTGAATTGAAAAAAAGAAACATTAAAGCAAAATTTGTGATTATTGGTGATACGCCAAAATATTCTTTGATTGACGATTTAAAAACTTTGACCGGCTCTTTAAATTTAAATGACGATGTCCAATTTTTAAGTTATCAGCAGGATATTCCTGGCTATTTGAATGCCTTTGATATTTTTGTTTTATCTTCCTTAAGTGAAGGATGTTCCAATGTAATTCAAGAGGCCATGGCCACTGGCTTGCCTATTGTGGCCAGCAATGTAGGGGGCAATCCTGAACTTATTGAACATGGAAAAGATGGCTTGCTATTTACCTCCAATTCGGTTGAAGCATTAACAGAAGCTTTAAAGTATTTAATCGAAAATCCGGAACAGGCCAAAAAACTGGGGCAAAATGCCTTGCGCAAAGCAAGAACTAAATTTTCTTTACCGGTAATGATTCAAAATTATGAAAATATTTATTTGAAATGGATTCAACAATAGGTAAGCAGGATGCGTGATTTAATCAAGATTTCATATTTTAAATTTTTAGATTTTATAGGAGAAAATAAAACGGCTTTGCACAGGAAAAAGCCTTCGATTACCATTTTGACCTACCATTCGGTTGTACCTGATCAGGTGCCTGTTGAATCTTATGAATATCGGAATGCGGTGTCGGTTTCTGAATTTGAAAACCAGGTTAGTCTCTTAAAAAAAATATTTAAAGTGATTTCTTTGGATCAAGCGTTTAATCTTCTAACATCAGGAAATATGACGGAGAATTACGCGGTGATCACTTTTGATGACGGCTATAAAAATAATTATGATTACGCTCTTCCTATTTTAAAGAAACATGAAGTTAGCGCTGCTTTTTTTATTACCACTTCATTAATTGAGACTAAAGACTGCCTCTGGACGGATTGGGTTACCTATTTGTTTTTAAAGACACGGCAACAGAAAGTCATTATTACCGATGTTGAGCAAAATTTTGACTTTTACCTACAGACGGTTGACGATCGCATTAAGGCATCCGAAAGATTAAGAAAATGGATGAAATCTTTGTCGAGTGAAAAAGCAGATCGAATATTAGAACAACTTAAAGTTCAAACAAAAGTTGACACACATCCGGTTGAAGAAGATGCACAACGTTACGCCTTCATGAATTGGAATCAGGTTAAAGAACTGGCTGAGCAGGGGATGGAAATAGGCTCACATACGCATTCTCATTCTCTTTTGATTATGTTGAGCAATGAACAAGTTGAAGAAGAATTAACAACATCCAAACGGCTTATTGAGGAACACACAGGTCGAACTTGCCAATTTTTTACTTACCCCAATGGACAACTAAGAGATTTTAAGGATGTTCACATTGGATTACTAAAAAAAATGGGTTTTAAATTAGCCCTGACGCAAATTCCAGGCTTTAATCCACCAGGCTCCGATTTGTTCAGATTAAAAAGAATCAATATTACCAATAAAATGTATTTACCGGTTTTTAAGGCTTATGTTTGTGGCAGCCGTAAAAGCAAATATCTTGAAGAATATTGAAGGAAATTGCAAAGAAGAATGTTCTTATCTTTTAAAGCAAAGTACACCATTGACAAATATTTTAAGCAACAAAAATTATTGCTTAATTATAATCAACTACTAAACATGTTAAGCGACCGTTTTTCGGTTTCCGCTGAGCAGTTTCGTTTAAAACAGTTTTTAGAACGGCCGTTTTCTTTCTTATTAAACGTGGCCATCGGGCCGGAAAGACACCATTCCTACTTCGTCAAATTGTACAAAGTAGAAAATATTGAGAAGCAACAAAAAAATATTGAAAAAGAGTTTGCAATTAGTCGCTTCTGGTTTGATAAATTTGGCAATCATTCACAATTTCGGGTGATTGAACCTGTGTGGATGGACAACCAGTATTTAGTAATAACCACACGTAAAAGTCCCGGTATCAATATGCTGAAATTGACCAACCAATTAGGTTTTTTCCCAAACCACAACCTTGTAAAGAAACATCTGGACATTTTGTCTAACGCTGGTGCATGGTTGAAAAAATTTCAATCTTTCTCAACTGAGGAAAAAGTGCCTTTCCTGGAAGATCCGGTAAACTTGGACTTGAATTTTTTGCAACAATATTTAGTAATTCGTATGGAAAAGATGGTCAAAAATCCACATTTAAATTTTGATCAAAACTGGCAAAAGTCTATTCTGGACTATTTAATGCATTTATGGCAACAGACGGATGAGCAGAGTAAACAATTGTCTTTTGCTCATACTGATTTTTCTTTATCTAATGTGTTAGTTTCTCAGCAAAATATTACCGTACTGGATTTTGGTAAGTGTGAGATCAATTTCCGTTTTAAAGATTTAGCTCGTTTTTACCACCAGCTATATTTACTGAGTCTTAAGCCGTCTTTTCGTATAGAGTTGGTGCGCCAGATGCAAACTGCTTTTTTACAGGGATATGGTAATCCACAAGCAGATCAAAGACCTTTGTTCAAAATTTTCTTCCTCATTCATCAGGTAACACATTTGGGGAAAATTTCAAGATTTTGGGAACGTGGAGCTGTGGAAAATATTTACAATCGATTCTTGGTTAAAAAAGTATTAAAGGATTTAAAAACAACGGTGTTGCAATGAATATTAAAGCAAAAATTAAACGACTTTCCAGAACTTCTCCGGCGGAAATTCAATATCGGTTACAAGAAAAGTTACACATTTTAATTGAAAAGAAAAACCACCAGCAAAATGTAAAAAACTACTTTGCTGATGATTACAATTTTTTCGAAGACCAGTTTCCTGAAGCCATTGCTTTTTTTCAGTCAGATCAGATTCACAAACTTTTACAGGATAGAAAATACACGCGCTTGTTAGCTCATTTACCCGATCAATCGAAGAAAGAGCAATTTAAAGAGCTGCTGCCAGATAGGTTTGAGCAGAGTTTGAAAAGAGCTGACGAGTTTTTACAGAATAAATTCCGTTTTTTAGGCGTTTCTTTTCAATTACCTAATCCGATTCCCTGGGATGCTGATCCAGTTTCTTTAAAGCCATTTCCCGGTGGCTTTTACAATGATGTCGATATTTTTACTAATCAAAATCCGGGTGATGTAAAACATGTTTGGGAAGTGAACAGGCTCCAGTTCTTAATCGAATTGGCAAAAGCCTATTTTTTAACCGGTGAAAAAAAATACAAAGTAAAAATTGACCAGCTGGTGCTTGACTGGTACAATAAAAATCCCTACCAAACTGGCATTGCCTGGGCCAGTGCTCTGGAAGTTGGTGTTCGGGCTCTGGCCTTAATCTGGACGCTGCATTTTTATCAGGCTTCGCTCTCTCCAGAACCGCAAACAATTAGAACCATTTTAAAGATTTTATACTGGAGTGGGCTTTTTTTAAGTAACCATCTATCCATTTATTTTAGCCCTTACAATCACTTAATTGGCGAAACCGCCGCTTTGTTTGCCGTAGGTTTTTTGTTTCCTTGTTTTAAGAAGGCCAATCTTTGGCAAAAAAAAGCTTTGAAAATTTTATCCGATCAGGTGGAAAAGCAATTTCATGAAGACGGAGGCAGCGTTGAACAGGCTACCTTTTACCACCATTTTACACTGGGTTTCTACCTGCAAACCATTTCATTATTAAAACACAACAAGCAAACCATTCCAGTAAATATTTTGCAAAGGGTAGAAAAGGCGCTGGAATTTTCCATGTACATGATGCGTCCGGACGGCACATTCCCTTATATTGGCGATATTGACGATGCCCGCTCAATCTATTTTTCCGATCCCACGAACTGGAATTTTAAAGCATTTCAATGTTTTGGGGCTGCCTGGTTTAACAGACCAGATATGAAGTTTGCTGCCGAAAGATTGCAAGAAGAGGCTTTTTGGATGTTTTTGCCTCAGGAGTTAACTGTTTGGGAAAAATTGCCTTCAAAAGCTCCCGAACAAAAATATTTGTTTTTGAAGGAATCCGGTTATTATGTTTTCCGTTCCGGGTATGATTCAAACGCCCATTTTTCATTTATGGATTGTGGCCCTTTAGCGCACGGAGTTTACCACGATGAAACGCCTTCGGCAGCTCACGGCCATGCGGATTTACTGGCCATTGAAATTTCTCCTTTTGGTAAATCACTCTTAATTGATCCGGGTTTTTCAAACTATCGTGGTGAATACGAATGGCATAAATATTTTAGAAGCACGGCCGCTCACAACACGGTTACCATCAATGGCAAATCGCAGGCCGAGCAGGTGGGCATTCTAAAATGGAGTTTTGCACCAGAATTTAAGCTGTTAGCAACTCTTGATCAAAGTGGAATGGTCGCTATTTGTGGTGAACATTATGGCTACCATCGGCTCGAAGGTCAGCCCACTCATCGGCGGTACTTTGTTTTTGTCCAGGGAAAATTCTGGCTTGTTTTAGATTATTTGTTCGCTCGCCAGGATGCTTCTTTTGAACTGCAGTGGAACTGGCATTTTAATAAGGCTACAGAAGTTGATAGTTTTGCAGAACAAAACGCACTTAAAGCGAACCAGGATGATGTTAGTTTGCAGATGCACTGGCTTCTGCCAGAAGAAAAACGCTTTAATCAATATCTGGCCAAAGGCGGCCAGGGGCCTGAGCAAGGTTGGATTTCTCCCACTTACCGCAATCGTCAACCAGCCTTTGTTTTAAGTCAGACTTTGCAAACAAATCTTCCAATGACAGTACCTTTTGTATTCTTGCCACACAACGAGACCATTCAATGGCAGGTAGAAAAACATCAGACCGCTCTTCGTTTAACATGTGCTCAAATTTCTTTTGAAATTGATTATCACCAGCAGAACAATTCTGAAATTCTATTAACCATTACAATTAATGGAACACAACTAAAATTGTTAAAAAGTAAGCCGTTTTTTCAGGTGGTTTAATAAACAGAAAGGGATATCGTCTTGAAAGATAATAGCCAGCCTAAAAAGCAAATTAAAGTTCTGGAAATTTCTTCTTATCCGCCGCCGCGTGCTGGCTGGGGAATGCGCATTTATTTCCTGAAGCAGGAAATGGAAAAACAGGGACACATTTGTGAGGTTTTAAATACGGGCAAAGGAAGGTTTTTAACCGATAGAGATTTTATCCCGGTCTTTAGCGGTCTGGATTATGTTAAAAAGGTTTTTAAATACAGAATGAAAGGCTATTTAATCCACATGCATTTGAATGGCGATTCGCCTAAAGGATTTATTTTAACCACGCTGGCTTTGTTAATTTCACTACTGACTTTTCGGCGACCGGTCATTACCTTTCATGCAGGGCCAGTACAAAAATATTTTCCACAATCCAAGGCGCCGCTTTTAACTCCGTTGTACAAATTTATTTTCAGCGCGCCGCGTCATATTATTTGTAATAACGAGGCCGTAAAGCAAGCCATTGCCGGTTATGGAATAAATCCTGATAAAATCATTCCCATTCAGGCCTTTAGTAAACAATATCTTAATTTTGAAAAAGTACAGCTTAAACCGCAGGTTGAACAATTTTTTGATGAACATGAACCGGTAATTTACAGCTATGTCTTTTTCCGCCCTGAATTTTTTATTGAAGATATGATTCATGCCGTGGCCAAATTAGTAAAAATCTACCCAAAATTTGGTTTGATAATCATGGGCTCAGACCTTGGTTCAGAGGATATTCAACAATTAATTAAAGAGCTGAAACTCGAAAACCATGTTATCTTGGCCGGTGATCAGGACCATGATGCCTTTTTAACTATCATGACGCGCTCCCGGCTCTATTTGCGTACGCCCTTTAAAGACGGGGTAGCTTCCTCAGTGCTCGAGGCGCTGGCCTTAAAAGTACCGGTCGTTGCCTGTGATAATGGTAGCCGACCGGCGGGCGCCATAACCTATGAAAATAGAAATATTGATGATATGGTTGAAAAAATTCGCTATGTTTTAGAAAATCATGAGCAGGTAGTTCAGCAAATTAAACCGCCGGAAATCAAAGATACTATTGCGGATGAAATTAAGGTATTGGGCTTATGAGAATTTTGTACCACCACCGCACGTTGGGCGATGGAGCAGAGGGGATTCATATTCAGTCAATTGTTAACGGGCTTCAGCAGTTAGGGCATACGGTTAAAGTGGTCTCTCTGGTAGGCGAAAAAACCCAGTTCCGCAAAGCTCAGGATGCTAAGGAATCCAAATGGGATTTGATCAAAAATAAAATTCCCGGGCCGATTTACGAATTAGCCGAAATTGCTTACAATGTTAAAGGCAAACGCATGTTACAAAAGGCTATCGAGGAATTTAAACCGGACTTAATTTACGACCGCTATGCCCACTTCAGCTTTGCTGCCTTGTGGGCGGCAAAAAAGAATCGCTTACCTTTGATTCTGGAAGTTAACTCCCCCTATTCCATTCAGAAAAGGTTGTGGGAAAAAGTTTACTTCCCAAAATTATCGGAATATGGTGAACGTAAAATTTTTAATGCGGCGCCTCATATTATTGTGGTTTCCAGCCCTTTGAAAAAAATAGTAATAGATTATGGTGTACCGTCTGAACGTATTACCGTTCTGCCCAATGGTACCGATCCTGAACGCTTTAATCCGAATATTGACGACCATACCTTGAGAGAAAAACTTGGATTGACCGGCAAAATAGTTCTGGGATTTGTTGGCATTTTAAGGCGCTGGCATAATATTGACAAGTTGATTGAGGTGCTTGAAGAACTAAATTACCACAGTTGAATGCCGTAATGCTGTTTCTCGGAGATGGACCGAGTTACCAGGAGTTGGTAGAGTTCAACCAGCAAAAAGGTAATGAAGAGTGGATTCGCTTTTTAGGCAGGATTCCTCATGCCCAAATTCAACAGTACATTGCCATGATGGATGTTGCCATCAGTCCACATGCCACGCCTTATTCATCACCTATGAAGATTTTAGAATACATGGCAATGGAAAAAGCTATTTTAGCGCCAGACATGGAAAATATTCGCGACATTCTGGAGGACGGACGTACTGCTCTTTTGTTTAAACCAGACGACGCCCAATCATTAAAAGAAAAATTGTTGAAATTAATCAATAATCCTGACCTGCGGCAGCAACTTGGTAAAAATGCGCGGCAGGACGTCATTGCAAAATTTACCTGGTTAGGCAATGCCCGAAAAACGGCGGAAATAGCGGCCAAACTTGTTGCCAACCATAAATAAAAGGAACTCTGGCATTACAATTGCTTTTAAGTAAGGGAATGGTTGGCAGAAGTTAATAAAATCAGGAATCGCAGAAACTTATGAAACAAAAATCTGTAAATTTGTGTCTAATTTTTACATTAATCTTTCTATTGGCCACTTCTATTTTAGCCTTTACCCCCAAATCCGGTTCGCCGCTGGCTAAACATGAACATCCGCGCATGCACATCACAGTAGATAAGCTGCCTTTCTGGCGTCAGACATTATCGACAAGTTACCGAGAAGAGTACCAGGATTACGTGGATTGGGCGGCTGAAATGTCAGATAATGATGATTATAATGTTCTGGATGAAGCCGGTCACGATCCGTTACGTGCTGTGATGGTGCATCAGGCCTTTATTGCGGCAATCGGTAAAGTAGATGGAATTTCTTATCCCATTCCTCTGGAAAAATATGCGGAAAGAGCAATTAACAGTTTAATCCGTCGTTTGAATGCTGGTGATGATCTGGCCTATGTGGCCGCCCTGACTTATGATTGGACATACAATTACATGACTTCCAGTCAACGTCAGCAAATTGCTGAAATAGTAAAAGACCGGACTGTCACGCACAAGGTGTTTAACCACAGTTTGAGTAATCCTACATTTACTCCTGAGCAGATGTTCAGCAGTAAGTATTATGAAGGTTGTTACGCCTGGTACATCGGACTGGCCTTCTGGGGCGATGGGCTGATTGATGCTGAGGCCGATCAGGCGCTGGATTCATTTCAACAGGTAATGCTGAACTACGGTTATCTGGACGCTCACAATTTTGTAGCCGGCAATACAGGCGGCTGGTCAGAATGGATTGGCTATTCCAGCTGGCATCCCAGAACGCATTTTTTAAATATTGATGCCTGGTACACCGCCACCGGTGAGGATTACATTTCAAATCCCTCCACTGTTAACGGTAATGCCATTGCCAATTATCCGAAGTTTATGTACTACATGCTCGATCCGCACAAATATTTTGATGAACATTATTCGTTTATTCGAACAGGTATTGCGGAAGCAACTGATCCCTCATTTGAGCATCGCTCCATGCGTGAACAAATGTACGTATTACCAAGAATATTAGACCAGGTCGGGTTGAGTGATATGGCAGGGTTGCTCAGACATTTAATTGAAACCTATGATGTGGAGTGGGGAAGCTATGAACACCATTATCTTTGGGGATTCCTGGGCTTGCATCGTTCAGTTGCCGAGAAAACGCCGCAGCAGGTTGGCTTACCGCATTCCCTCTGGGCCAAGAATTTAGGGATTTTTGCAGCTCGTACTGGGTTTGATAATCCGGCTGATGGCGTGTTTATGGTCATTGACGGCCATTTTCGCTTTGAAGGACATCGTGGAGCAGACGACACCCCTGGTTTTGCCCTGGCAAAGTTCGGTGAATTGCTCAATACCCGTAACGTGGCACACCGCGGCTATGGTAATTTAGATGACTACCCAGGCGCCCGTAAAAATAATATTATTTATTTTGAAGGCGGGCACCAGATCGAACATAAGAGTATGGAAAATCCATCGGATTTGGAAGCAGCCGCAAATGGAAGCGGTGATTACGATTGGGGCGGTATTGAGCAGGTTACTATAAGAGACGGTATTTTTTACCATGTGCGTGTCAATCGTACCCGAATGTTTGAGGATGGTGTTTCCCATATTCGTGAATATGTTTGGTTGCCAGGGCAAAATCCTGAAAACGATTCTGATTTTTTAGTTGTCTTCGACAAAGCTCAGGCGCCCAGTAAAGCGGAATGGGTTTATCATGTGCCGTGGAAACCTGAAGCTTTTAATTATTCCTCAACAGAAGATTTAACCACTGGTTCCGGCACCGCCGATCGCATTGGCAATGCCTATATTGGGGAAAATGTGATTATTAAAGAATTTAATGGATTGGGCGGTGAAAGGGACGGCGATGCCGGTAATGGCGATTACGTTGGCGGGGCCGGGGCGCACGGCGTTTTGTTCGGCCAAACGATTTTGCCCGAACAATCACGTGTTGAAGTAACTCGCGTGGCCAGCTTTGACAGCGATGTAATGAAACGTCAGCATCACCTGGCTATTAAAACAGGGCGCTGGCAGGTCTCTGTAAAGCCGGTGAATTTCAAAGAAAATCAACTCTTTTTAAATGTGTTTCAGATGGCAGATGCCAACAAGGTGCAGCAAATGACGAGCGTTCAACCCGTTCGAAGCGGAACCGCCATGCAGGGTGTATTTATTGAAAAAGAAGCAACAGGAAAACTGAATTATCTGGTTCTTTTTTATCAGAACGACAGCCTGAACACCGGGGCTTTTACCTACAATATTAGCGGCCAGGGGAAAACCCATCATGTGATTACCGGAGTTCTGCCAGACCTGATTTATGAGGTCAAAAGAATTTCCGGAGGCAATACGGAATCTTTTTTGGCCAGAGGCGAACGATCAATGCAAACCTGGGATTACAAAGGTCAGGATCAGTTGATCAGAGAAGGGGTACTCTATTTTGAAACCGACCTTAATGGCCAGGAAACTTACATGATTAATCCACTGGGCAACAGAGATTATGAGCCGCCCTCTGCACCGAAAGGCTTGAAAATCAAATAGAAAAACATAAAACCGCCTGAACGTAATTAAATTTAATTACACTCAAAATATAGCGGATATTAAGTTTTTGACTTTTAATTGATTAGTAAAAAATGACCGCGATCTATTTGGCTTGAAGAGCCTTGGAAAGTGAGCAGGCTTTACAGACGCTATTACTCTTGATTTCTAAATCTATGGATATTGTTTTTACAGTAAAAAATTGCCGCCTTCCAACCTACATTTAAATATTTGACTACTCAACCAATCAACTCAAGTAAAAGGTAAATGCTAACAATGATTTACTTCCTTGTAACCATCGACACCGAAGAAGAGCGGGAATGGGGAACTGCTTACAACGACCATACTCATTACACCGTCGAAAACATAAAGTTCCTCAGGCCCCTGCAAGAGCTGTTCGATCGACATGGGGTTAAGGCAACTTACTTAATTGATTATCCGGTGGCAGCTAATAAAACGGCCATGAAAATTTTAATGGACTTTCAGCAAAATCATCTGGCTGAAATAGGCCTGCATTTGCACCCCTGGGTAAATCCGCCTTACGAAGAAGAGCGTACTGTGGCTAATTCATTCCCAATGAACCTGCCACCTGAATTACAATTCAAGAAACTTAAACTCCTTTCTGACTTAATTGCCAATCAAGTAGGAGAAAAACCGCTTACTTACCGGGCCGGGCGTTACGGATTTAACGAGAGCTCGGTGCCGGTGCTGGAAGAGATTGGCGTGACGGTCGATAGCAGTGTGGTGCCTTTTCGTCTGGCTAAAAAGCCGTTTGAACCAAACTTTGGCTATCTTAATTCCATTGAACCTTACCGGCTGAACCGGAACAATGTGCGGCAAGCAGGAAATTCTCCCATTTTAGAAGTGCCGCTGACGGTTCATTTTAACAAAAAGGTACCTCAATTTCTGGCTAAACGTTATATCTATTTGCCCAATGTTGGCTTGCGTCGACTGTTAAAAAAAGCGTTTGACATAGACCTCTACTGGCTAAGACCTTCCTATTCCACCTTGAAGCAAATGATTCAATTGAGCGATAATCTGATTAATTCGGGCGTTACATTTTTAAACATGATGTTTCATTCCAATGAATTGATGCCCGGTGGATCCAAATATTGTCTCACACAGGATGATGTTGATCAATATCTAAAAAGGCTTGATGATTATTTTAGTTATTTAAATCAGCAGTACAAAATACAGTATATGCAACTAAGAGAAATGAACCAGCTTTACCCGGCAAGATGAATATTTTTTTGACCGGCATGTCCGGCTTTATGGGACGTCATGTGGCGAAAAAATTACTAAACGAAGGGCATCAGCTTTTTGCGCCTGTGCGTGCCGAATCGTTAAATAAAATAAACGTTTTACAGCAGTATCCCAATTTAAAAATAATCAAAGGGGCATTTTACGATTCGGCTGTTTTAAATTCCATTAAATCACCCATCGATGCCATCGTGCATCTGGCTTCCATTCGCGGCGCGGGTAAAGCCCCTGTCGAGAAATACCAGCTGGTCAACGTTGACGGAACGCAGAACTTGTTGAATTGGGCCCGTAAGCGGGAAATTACCCGTTTTTTGTACATCAGCACGGTAGGCGTTTTGGGGAGCATCCCTTCTGAACTTCCGGCCCGTGTAAATTCGCCTTTTGCGGCGGATGGTATCTATCATCAAAGCAAAGCTCAGGCCGAAAAAAGAATTTTACAAATTTCAAACACCAGTATTAAATTTTTAATTTTACGCCCCACCATTACCTATGGGCCGGAAGATGATGGCTTCCTGAAAAAAATGGTCGCTTTAATCCAGACTAATAAGATGATGCTTGCTAAAAGTGATATTTTAATCCATCTTCTGGACGTACAAGCATTTTCCGAATTGATAAATCGGATAATTAAAAAAGATTTGTTTAACAATAACATTTATTTAATTGCAGATCAGCAGCCTGTCTCATTCAAAAAATTAGCTAATTTAATAAAAGCAGCCCGTGGTGGCCGCTTATGGCAGGTTCCGGATTTCGTCTTCTCCCTTGCTAAAAAGACAACCCAGTTGTTAAAAATGGATGCCCTGAGGACAAGTCTGCAACTAATCAGCGAATCCTGGTATTACGACATCACACCCGCATTACAAGATATGGACTACATTCCGGCTGATACCGAACAACAAATAAAGGAATATTTAAAAGACAATGTCTACTGAAACTAAAAAAGCGAACTTCTTTTTTCCTATCATCGATACCTGGCCAGAATATTTTGAAAATCCCCATGAAGGATTAGGAACCACTTACGAACGGTTTTTACTGCACGGGTTTTTCCAGCGGCTTGATCAACAGTTTAACATTGAACAGGTTCTGGAAGCGCCCAGCTTTGGCATGACCGGCATAAGCGGCATTAATAGCCTTTGGTGGGCCAAAAAACAAAAGCAGGTTACGGTTGTTGATGATCATTTGGAAAGGTTGACCAAAATTCAAAAAATCTGGCAACAATTGCAATTGCAGGCCAGTTTCTGTTTAACGGAACGTTTCGAAAAATTACCTTTTGCAGATCAGAGCTTTGATTTAAGCTGGAATTTTGCCAGTCTTTGGTTTGTTAAAGACTTGCCTGCTTTTTGTGTTGAACTCAGCCGATTAACACGTCAGGTAATCTTTATTTGCGTTCCCAATCGTTATGGTGTTGGGTACCAAATCCGTTTGCGCTGGCCAGGCGGTACTAAACCAGAATTGCAATACCAGAATATTGGAACCAGCAACATCCGAAAGGAATTGGAACGTTTGAACTGGCGGCTGGCCGAAAAAGGTTACTTTGATGTACCACCCTGGCCAGATTTTCCTTTAAAAAAAGAAGTTTTGTTCGATAAGTTAAAAGTGGGCTTTTTACTAAAACTTTTTAGCAAACAAAAAAAGCTGTCGGCTACAGGGGAACGAATGACCATTTTGGATTATTTTTCAAATCAGCGGCCGGATTTAGAACAGGAGGTCTTCAAATTTAAATTTTTGGAAAAAGCTCCGTTCCCTATTCGTCAATTATGGGCACACCATCAATATTTGATTTTTGTAAAGGATTAAAATGGTTTCGGTGATTATTCCATCTTACAATTCAGAAAAAACGATCGCCCGTTGTTTAAGGTCGCTAAGAGCGCAGACTTTTTCCGAGCCTTTTGAAGTGATTGTAGCGGATAGTTCGCAGGACAAAACGCCTGAAATCATCAAGAAAGAATTTTCTGATGTAAAATTGATCCGTTTTGACCAAAAAACAGATCCGGGAAGCGCCCGAAATGCAGGTATAAAAGCCAGCCGCGGCGATATCATTTGCTTAATTGATTCAGACTGTGAGGCGGCTCCAGACTGGTTGGAACAACTTGTTTCGGTTCATCGTCATTACGATTACGAAGCAATCGGGGGATCGGTGGAAAATGCTAACGATCAGTTTAACAATGTAGCCTGGGCCGGTTACATGGCTGAGTTTAGAGAATTTTTGCCTCAGTATCCGCCAAGCGAACGAGAGCATATCCCCACATGCAATATTTCTTACAAACGTCAGGTCTTTGACAAAATCGGTTTTTTTAATCCTCACTACTATCCCCAAGAAGACCTTGAATTTAATTACAGATTACGTCAAAGCGGGGGCCGAATCTTTTTTATTCCTTCAGCTAAAATTTACCATAATCATCGTAGCATGTTAAAATCCTATTTGCAACATCAAAAGCGTGTGGGCCGGGTTACAGCAAAAATGTTAAAAATTCTTCCACTGGAAGGAGCAACTATTGCCCGAAATAAATTGCTTGCAACCATAACAATTCCTATCTTACCTTTAGTAAAATGGTGGCGAACTGTTATCGTCTTTCTGAAATGGAGGTCAGAAATTATTAATCAACATGTGATGGCAACCGGCATTCTGGCCCTGGGGCTGGTACCCTGGGCTGTCGGATTTTTACAGGGAGCCTGGGAGAAAATAGATGAGTGATCCCCGTGCTCTGGTAATTATTCCGACTTGGAATGAAGCAGACCATATTAAAACAATTTTAGAGGAAATTACCACACAATATCCCAATCTGGATGTGCTGGTGGTGGATGCCAGGTCCACAGACGGAACCGGACCACTGGTAGAAGAACTGGCCCAGAAAAATTTTAGAATTAAGATCATTTACCAGGATAATCCAGGTAAGTTTGGTGAAGCCTTACGCATGGGCTTTGATTATGCCCTGCGATATAATTACGACCCGGTAATTACCATGGATGGCGACCAGTCTCATTCGCCGAGATACATTAAAGATTTTCTTAAGACCTCAGAAAAATACGATCTTGTTATTGGCAGTCGCTACATTGACGGAGTGCGTGTCGAAGGATGGCGCTTCCGGAAATTGCTGGTCAGTAAAATGGCCAACATGTTCGTTTCTTACATTCTGGTAAAACCAATCTGGGACTTTACCTCAGGTTTTCGTTGTTACCGGCGCAGATTTTTGGAAAGTATTGATCTTAATGCTCTGTTTAACGAGGCCTATATTGTGCAAATACAGTTACTCCATCTGGCCTACCAACACCATTTTAGAGTAAAAGAAATACCGTTTATTTATCAGGGCACTCCTGACGCTGTTTCCAAGGTGAGTAAACACACCAGACGTAAAACGTTTCGCTATGTGTTTAAGTTTCGGGCGCCCTGGTGGGAGATCATCAGACATCTGGTCTATTTAAAACGCGAGTACGAACGATTTGTGGATGAGTATGAGGAATTTGTTAACCCTCCGGAATTAAAGAATAACGGCCATTTTGAAGTAAAAGACTTCTATGATATCAGCATAGGAGTAATGGCTTACAATGAAGAAAAAAATATTGCCCATTGCTTGCAAGCCTTACATAATCAAAAAGTACAAAGCGGACGGATTCTGGAAATTCTGGTTATTTCTTCAGGTTCTACAGATCGGACCGATGAAATAGTGGAACAATTCCAGCAAAAGGATGAACGCATTCGTTTAATCAGACAACCCAAAAGATTGGGCAAAGCCAGCGCCATCAACGAATTCTTAAAATTAGCAAGGGGAGACATTGTAGTTATTGAAAGCGCCGATACTATTGCTCATCCGGGAACCGTTGAAGAATTGGTTAAGCCATTTAAACAAGCCGATATCGGCATGGTAGGCGTGCACCCGATACCGGTAAATGATCCAAAACGTTTTGTCGGCTTTTGTGTACACAAACTTTGGCAACTCCATCATCACATGGCCCTGCAATCACCTAAATGCGGCGAAATGGTGGCATTCCGCAACATTGTTTCACGCATTCCAAAATACACTGCAGTGGATGAAGCAGCCATCGAAGCCATTATCTCCAAGGCAGGCTTAAAACTGGCCTATGCCAATGATGCCCTGGTAAGCAATAAAGGACCTGAAACATTAGTCGATTTCTTTAAACAACGCAGGCGCATTGCTTCGGGGCATCGTCATCTTAAAGCGCTAATCGGCTATGAAGTGACCACCCTTAAATCTTCTAAAATTCTAAAAATGGTTTTGAAATTACATCGTTGGACGCCAAAAGAAACTTTTTTTATGATGATGCTAATGGCCTTTGAAGCACTGGCGCGCTTTTTAGGTATGCTCGATTTTTATCTGAGAGATAAAAATCCATTTATCTGGGATATTTCTGTTACGACCAAGGAAGTACATATTTTAGATGAGAACAAAATTGCTAAAAACGGTTTATCAAAGAAATAACCAGCGAGAGTTATTGTATTTGGCGCTTACTGCAGGAGCAATATTCCGCCTGATTTTTATTTTTACGAATCACGATTTATCTCCGGATGGAGTGCACTATGTTTCCTTAGGTTACCATTTGCTTCATGCCGGGCAATATGTAAGTAATGGTAGTCAATTCCCGGATATTGTTCAACCACCATTTTATCCCTTTCTTTTGGGTGTGTTTTCGTTTGTTTTTGAACCGGTGTTAGCCGGTAAATTAATTTCTTTTTTAGCCGGCATGAGTTTGATTGTTGCTGTTTATCTTTTTGTAAAGCGCCTTTCACAAAAAACATTTTTAGCGGAAGTTTCTGCTCTACTAGTCAGTTTTAACCCGGCCCTTATTTATGTTTCGGCCCGCGTGGCTACCGAAGCCGTCTATTTTCTGCTGCTTTTTGTCAGCTTTGCCTGTTTATTGTTTTATTTAAAGGAGAACGGTAGTCAAAAATTAGTAAGTTGCGCTGCTTTTGCCATTGGCCTGGCCTACCTGACCAGACCTGAAACGGTAAGCTATCTGTTGATGATGCTGATCATTTTAATTATTTGGCGTAAAAAGGTGAAAGGGATGCTAATTTTTACTGGAATTACTGTTTTTTTTGTGCTTTCTTACGGTCTATTTGTGTTTTCAGTTTCTGGTGATATTAAAGTTTATCCCAAAATCAGCTTTGTTTGCGTGCATTCGCAAGTTTCCAGACATTTTTTAAACGAAGATGAAAAGCAGCATAAGAAAACGGATTTTAAATTTCATTTGAATCGGGTACGGTATTCTTTAAATTCTTCAGCAGACGAATTGCTGACAAATGCTGTTTTTGCAGGGCAGGAAACACTGCCCTCAATGGTTTCGGAAAAGCGCCCGGCCGACAAAAAAATAAAGAAATTTTTGGTCTTTACGATTGGCAATACGTTTAAAGCGATTAAAAAGTTTTTATGGGGGCAAATACTACCTCCTGGATATTTGTTATTTCTGCTTATCGGGATTTTAAAATTCCCCTGGAATAAAAACAGGGGGCTGGTGCTTTATTGCGCTTTTTTTCTATTGCCTACTTTTCTGGTTATAATGGCCAATGTGGAACAGCGTTTCTTGTATTTTCCCGGGCTAATTATGATGCCCATGGCTGCTTATGGCATTTTAAAGTTTAATGAACAATTTTCGATTTACATTAAAAAATTGAAAAGCGAAAAAACGATAGCGCTAATAGCTGTAATTTTTGTGTTCTTGACTTCTGTTCCTAATTACGCTCAAACCTTTCGTACTATGTTGAAAAACGAGTACTATTATTCGGCCGGCCATTGGCTTAACCAAATCGTGGATCATCAGGCTACCATTGCGGCTACGGTTCCTCAACCGATCTACTTTGCCAAACGTAGATTTGTTGTTTTACCATTTGCCCCTCTGGATTCTTTACAATTATATTTGCTTAGAAAACAAGTTAATTTTATTTTAATTGAATTAAAAGACCGGTTACGCAGGCCCTGGCAGTTAGAAAAAAATCAGTGGCCAGCGTTCCTGGAATTAGTTGCTGTTAAAAGATTTAATAATCAAACAATGTTTCTTTTGCGTGTAAAAAAGGAGTAGCTCATGAAAGAGAAAATGCAACATATTAAGCGCTTAATCGATGATGAAATTGATAAGCGATTACAGAATGACAACCCGCTTATTGAAGCGCTTTATAAATCGGCCGCTTATTCGGCAGCAGGTGGTAAACGAATACGGGCTATTTTTGTGTTTTTTACGGGTGAATTATTTGATGTGCCGGAAGAACGCTTGATTCAGCCAGCTTGCGCTATTGAACTGATTCATGCTGCTTCGTTGATAATGGATGACCTGCCTTACATGGATGATTCGCAATTACGTCGCGGAAAACCGGCCAACCATGTAGTTTTTGGGCAGGATGTAGCCCTTTTGGCCAGTATCGGATTGATCTCTGAAGGTATGCAACTGGTTCTGTCTGACGAAAATTTGACTCCTGAAGAACGATTGAAAGTGGGGCAGGTGCTTAGCGCTTCTTTTGGCTTTAATGGATTGGCCGCCGGGCAGTTTGTGGATCTTAAAATCAAAGACAAACACGTTAATTTTGAAATCATTGAATTCATCAATCAAAAGAAAACAGCCGCTCTTTTTTCTGCCGCCGGTAAAATTGCGGCCATCATTGGTCATGCCGATGAAAAGCAAACCAAAGCCATTCAGGATTTTTCGGACGACATTGGTTTTGCTTTCCAGATTGTGGATGATATGTTGGATATGATTGGCGAGGAAAAAGTTGTTGGTAAAAATCTTGAACATGACCGCATGAACTTTGTCAAGTTGGTAGGAATGGAAGAAGCCAAAAAATATTTGCAGGAATACCACCAGAAAGCGGAAAAAGCTCTCAATATTTTTGGCGAAAGGGCCGCCGGTTTAAGAGAATTAAGCGAATATCTGATTCAACGTGTTCGGTAGGTTCTACAAATTGCATTTTAATTTAAATGGGCCTGTAAACTGCAGGTCTGTTTTAGTTTTAGGCGCTTTTTTAGTTGCTTGCGGTTTTGCCTCTCTTAAAAGCCAGTCTCAGATTTTATCTGTAAAATTCGACGACTTTAACCAAATTCACGGTTGGTGGGATTACCATCGTGACGGAACTGCCGCGCAGGATGAACTGGCCATTGTAAATGGAAAAGGTTATTTACGTATTTCTCTGAAAAATCCAGTGCAAAATCTGGAGTGTAATGTTGGTATTTCTGAATTTCAGAATATTTACGGAAAATCAGTTAAAAAGCTGGTCACCGAAGCAAGAATTAAATTACTAAATCCCATGCAGGCCGGCAGCAGAGGCTGGGGATTGTGGAAAAGCAGGAAAAAGGCTAAAATTCATTCTCTGGCCTGGTTCATGGAACAGTTGGCTCCAAATGCACCACAATTTTCCTGGCAATTGGCAGGCACCGTTGTAAAAAATCGACGTCAAACCGTTAAGTGGCAACCCGATTTAAATCGCTGGCATGTGTACCGCATTGAACGCGATTTGGTTAATAAAATTACTTTTTTTTGGGTTGACGACCAGTTGATTTTAAAAACTCCTGGACTGACGCCTGCTGGAAGATTGTCTTTTCACCTGTGGATTGACAACCAGGTCTATTCAAAAAATGGCATTTTACGTATGGCCTGGACAGGGGAAAGCGCCATGCTGGTTGATTACGTCAAAATCAATACAAGCGCCTTAGCAAAAGCGGAGATTTTTCAAAGTAAAAATCAGGCCATTTTGGCTTATCGTACATGGAATGATGTTTTTTATGGACAGGGGAAATTTACGATTGCTCAAATCCCTTTTAATTTAAAAGGACAAAAGGTTTACGCTATACTAACAACATGCCTTGAAAATTACAGTAACTACGATGAACAGGATGCATTGTTCTTTTATTTTGATGACAATGCTGCAGAGGAGATTGTTTTAAAAGGAAATGACACGCACAATTTAAGCAAGACGAGTTTGTTTTCTCTGGAGCTTGCACCAGGCAAACACCAATTAACCGTAAGAGGGCAAACGAGTCCGGTAGTAAATGATATCCTTTTAATCAATGGCGATGAAAGTGAGATTTTGCTTGACAAACAAAACATTCTACTTGTGGACAAAATGGTTGAATATCAAATCGATTTAGAACAGAAAGGCAAGTTTCTGCTTTACCTGGCAGCCACGCTTAAAGAAGCGCCCCGATTTAATCAAATAACGCCAATTTCGGTTCTTGCAGATGAAGATGATGATTTGCAGCTTGTATTAAGTGACCAATCAGGGAATCAGATTAAAACGCTGGAGTTTTGTGGGAATCGCATCTTTGGGCAGGCGCACACAAAATTATTTGAGTTCGAAACAAATGCCAGGCGCCTTCAGCTCAAGTTGAAGAGTGAAGGAAAACCACTTTTACATCGTTTAATACTCTTCCGGTTTAAATAGATAAAATTCCAATATAACCAGGCCGCAGCTCTATCAAAGAATTTTGAATTTTGAATGTTAAATGTTGAATGAACTTACTCAGAAATTATTAATATCATGAGTCCATTCAACCATTTAACCATTCAACTATTCAACTATTTACCAAAGGCCTATCATGTTTATTTATATTTTAAGTTCAAAACATGTAATTCAGAACTCAAATTCTAAACCTTTGCAAACTTAAGCATGTTGAGCTTTTAAAGCATTACTTTGAGTTGCAAATTAAAATTTTTTTAAACTCGTGATAAAAAGCAAAGTCTTTCTTTGTTAGCCACATTATTTTAGAAAAGGAAAAATATATTAGCAGGGCTTCAGATGTTTCATTGGATTAACAAATACATGGGCTGGCGTAATTGGGCCGTTTTCCGCTACAATTCGGTTTTTGAAAATTTCTTTATTTTGTTTTTGATTGCGCTGGTGGACCAGAAAAGGGATTTAGTATTTTTAAAAGACAGTTTGCTTTTTATTTTGTTCAGCATATTTGCCACAACTTACGGTTATTTAGTTAATGATTACTCGGACATGGAACTCGATCGGCAACATGGTAAATCCAATACGTTTGAAAAAGATTCAAAGACCAAAGCTGTATTGGTTGTGGCGTTGATCTTTCTTTTAGCTTTATTAACCAGCCTTCCCTTTTGGGATCGTCCATATTTTGTAGGGTTGACTTTGCTCTGGTTTTTAATCACAAGCTTTTACAGTTTACCTCCCATTCGCTTAAAAGAGCGTGGCACAGCCAATATTATTTTTGTGGTGCTGGCTCAACGCTTATTACCCGTTTTGATTCTTTTTTCCGTTTTTAATTTTTGGCATGTGCCTTTCCTTATTAGCCTTTTGGCTTATGTGTTTTTACGTGGTCTCTCTTCGGATGTCAATCACCAGTTGGAAGATTATGAGAACGATTTAAAAACAGGTACACAAACATTTGCGGTAAGTAAGGGCTTTCGGCATGTGCAAAATTTATTTTTTATCAGTTTACAACTTGAAAAATTATTACTGGCTGTTGTTCTGCTACAGATTTTGTTTAGTGTAAATTTTGATCGATTTATCGCAAAATGGTTGTGTTGGATTACGGCTGCTATTTACTTTGTGGGGCTTGGCTGGTTTTTAGTTGACAAACGTCAATGGCGTGTAAATCCGTTTCATGCTGAAGAGAGAAGCCTTAATCAATTTCTGCATCATGCTTATCCTTCAGTTGGGTTGCCAATATTTTTAAATTTGATATTAGTTTTTTACTATTTACCATTTGCAATACTTTTGCTTTTTCAAATCTTAATCCGACGTTTATATTCGGTTAAAATTTTAACTGAAAATTTTGCAATGAAATTTTTATTGCAAAAACTTAGGAGTTAATGATGCGCAAGTGGTTAATTTTAATCAGTATTATTTCATTTTTACATGGTCAGACCTATATTGTGCCGAATCTGCAACGGGATGATTTTAAAAATTTAAAGAGCTGGTGGTCGATTAATATCTGGGGCATTAATCATTCCTGGGAGCTTTCTAATGGTTACTTTTTAGCCAATTTATCAAATGCCTTGAATGGCGGGGCAGGCGGATCTTTACAATTTGATGGAACAGGCATGGAGAATATTGGCTTCAGTACCGCTTACACCATGATGGTGTACAGTAAAGATGATACGATTGATGTGCGCATCCGGATCAAGTATTTAACACCATTGTTGCCCGGTAGCAGAGGCTATGGCTTATGGCATTCCGAGGCCGTGCCAATTAAGATTAATCAGGCTTCATGGTTCATGGAACAGGTGACCGATACGTCTTACCCCTGGGCCGATTCAGAAAACTGGTGGTACGGCAGAATATCACGCGGAGTTTCGGAGTCTAATGAAGTAAAGGTTGTGCCTCCTGTTTCGCCTCAAGAATGGCATTATTATCGCATTTATCGGCAGGGTAGAGAATTTTACGAATTGTATGTTGATGATGATCCGACACCGCTGGTTCATGCCACGCCAGATGATTTAGGTGATATTTTAAATGAAGATTATGGCTTTAATTGCTGGAATGATAACCTGGTTTACCACCATACGCAAAATGCCTATTCCGGTCAGGACACCATTGAGGTTTATTACAATGGCTGGCTTGGTACCTGTACATTCATTGTGGATTTTGTGGAGATAATGAAAGGCAAGTACCATTATGGTCATTCTGTAACACCTCAGGGGCCGGTTCGGCTGCGTGAAGTCATTAACGAAATTGATAATGGCGTGACAGACGGCCTGTGGAAAGGTCCTTTTAATTTTACGGTTAGTGGCGGTCGATGCGTGATTTTGGCAACAGCTAAAGCGGAGAATCTGGGTAGTTACGATGATGACGATGATTTGAAAATGGTTCTGGATAGCAAAGATTTTGGCTACAACACAACGCGTAGCTGGGATGGCGACACCGACAATGGTTCCCCGAAAACAATTATTATTGACACTGTTCTAACCGCTGGTAGCCATCAGTTAAGTTTTTACAGTGAATCCACGCCCGTTCTTTACGACGCCACGGTTTTAGAATCTGCCAATGGTGAATTGGTAATTAACCAACAACTGAATGAAACAGCGCCCTCGGGCAGTAATAATTATTTATGGAAGACTTTTACTTTTAACTGTGATTCCGGTATGGTTGCCGTTTACCTCAGTGGCAGCGCAGATGAAGAATCAGGTTGGGATTACCTGAATTTCAACATTGACAGTACCGATGATGATGAACTGCGCATCATGATTGATGATTTCGATTATGGCTGGGGCGCCGATAGCGCCATGATGGGAAACCGACTCTTTGGTGACAGCAAGACGATTTTAATCATGCAAGATTTACCGGCTGGAACACACACACTAAAATTGTATGCCAATGAGACGCCAACGGTTTACAATGTGGTGGTTTATGTAGAAAATAAAGAAAATGCCAGTACTATTAAGGTGGTTAAGAACAATCCTGTTAAGCAATTCCAGCTGGCGGCTAATTATCCCAATCCATTTAATCCTTCAACGACCATTCCCTTTGAAATTCCTCATTCCGGCCAGGTTGTATTGCAAATTCTGGATGTGAATGGTCGACTGGTAGAAAATTTGCTTAATAAACAGTTAGCAGCCGGCAGTTATAAAGTAAAATGGAACGCCGATAGTCGGCTTGCCTCAGGCATTTATTTCTGTAGATTAAAATTCAAAAATCAAGAAAAAATACGAAAGATTATCTTATTAAAATAGAGAGTAGCAGGCATGTTTATTAAGAGATTGGGCCTAATCCTCTTTTTATTGCTGCAAGCTGTTTTGGGACAAACTTACATTGTCCCGGATTTACAGCGCGATGATTTTACAGGAACCTCTCTTAATAGTTGGTGGAAGATTAATATTTCTCCCAGTTCCGGTTCACAACATCAATTAACAATTAATAACGGCTATCTAAAGGCCGATTTAGTTGATCCTTTAGACGGCCAACCTGGTGGAAGATTGGTGGGTAGTGATGGTATGGAGAATATCGGGTTTGCCTCAACCACATACCAGATTTATGATAAATCAATGGTTCTGGAAGCTAAAATAAGAATTAAAACATTAAATAGTTTGCCAGTTGGTAGTAGAGGATGGGGCACCTGGCGTTCTGAAAAATTGCCGATTACCATAAATCAAAGTGTCTGGTTTATTGAACAAACGGCCTATCATGATTCTTCGTGGGCTGCCGATGAAACCTGGTGGCGGGCCCGAACCGTAAACGGTGTGAACGATCAAAATGATAAGTACACGAATTTGTCAACAATTGACAATACTCAGTGGCATACGTATCGGGTGGTTAGATATTCAGGTGGAACCAGCACTGGTTATTATGAACATTACGTGGATGGTACTTTGATTCAAAGAATTACCCCTTCTGATTTTACACCAGCGAGTATCATTACCAGAGATTATGAATTCCATTGCTGGAATGACAATTTGGTTTATCACTTTATTGATCGTACACCGCAAAGTTTGCCAGATACCATTGAAGTGTTTTACAACGGCTGGCTGGGAACGAGTAGTTTTATCGTGGATTTTGTGGAAATTCGTAAAGATGGCTATGACCCCAGTTATTCGGTATCTCCGGTAGATGCTTCTGATTTTTTGCGTTTACGAAATTATGAAAGCGAAATAGATGATGGCGTGAGCGATGGCTTGTGGAAAACCTATTCCTTTGACACCAACACCGGGAATACTTTTGTTATAATTACGGCTAAAGCAGAAACCTATGACGGTTATGACGGAGACGATGATCTGAAAGTGGTGGTTGATGCCACGGATTATGGTTACGACAATCTAAATAGCTGGAACGGTGATGTGGATGATGGATTGCCAAAAACGCTTGTATTTACGCCTCTTCTTGCGGCCGGCAATCATACCATTAAGCTGTACAGCCAGACCACGCCGATCCTTTACGACGTGAATGTTTTAAACTCTTTTGAGGGATCGCTGGTTTTGGACCAAACGCTGAACGAAACAGCGCCTTCCGGAAGCGATAATTATTTGTGGAAACAATTTTCATTCAATTGTGATGCTGGTCCCATAGCTATTTACGTTAGCGCCAGTGCAGATCATGAACCTGGCTGGGATCACAAAAATGCCAATATTGACAGTACTGATGACGATGAATTGCGAATTGAATTAGATAATACGGATTTTGGTTGGGGGAGCGATAAAGGCTTTGTAGGCAATGCCTTGCATGGTGATGTAAAAACAGTACTCATTAAAGATACGGTTGCGGGTGGTGGCCACACGCTTAAACTTTATGCCAACGAAACGCCCACGGTTTACCGTGTGTTGGTTTTTGCAGAGAACGGCGATTACTCGTTGCCAGTCACTCTGGCTAGTTTTACCGCCAGAAGCGAAAAAAACAGGGTAAATTTAAGCTGGAAAACGGAAAGCGAAGTCAACACACTTGGTTTTAATTTGTTCCGCGCAGAAGGTGAGGACAGTATTTTGCCGGTCAATTCTGAATTTAAAAAGATAAACAAAAGCTTAATTTCAGCCGCCGGAAGCAGTCCGGCTTTTCATGAATATTTTTATACAGACACGCTTACAACACAAGAGGCGTATTTATGGTACCGATTGTACCTGGTCAGTTTGGATGGAACGGTTGAGTTATTAAAAACAACAACTGTTCAAAATCCGAGCACAAAAACAGTAACGGATATTAAACTATTAACCAATTATCCAAATCCATTCAATCCAAATACAACAATCAAATTCTTTTTGGCCAGGCCACAGCAAGTTACGGTTGAAATATTTAATCTAAACGGCAAAAAAATTCGGACTCTTTTACGTGGGAAGTTAGCACAAGGCATGCAAACTTTGACCTGGGATGCCCGGGATGCGCATGGTAAATTGCAAAGCTCCGGAATCTATTTTTACCGAATTAAAGCCGGGAAACATCAGCTGATAGGAAAAATGACCTTATTACGCTAACTCTGTTTTATGAACCTGAAAAAGAGTCAATTGCACAATTGATAAATTGAAACCTTTGAAAAAATCACTAAGAATGTCATTCCCGCGCAAGCGGGAATCCCTAAGTTGCCAGGTTTGGAGAGCCCCCGATTTTTTCAAAGGTTTCAAATTAATGGGTAGGATGCTGTTTAAAAAGGAATCAACGCTCTTGAACCGAAATGATTTTTTCTACTATTTACAAAGTCTTGCAGGACAATTTCCATCCTTCTATTTTAAACTTTTTGCCCGAAGATACCCGTTTAATCGGATGAAAATTGAACCGGATTCCGGTATTTGCATTGAGGGGTTTCCGCGTTCTGCAAATTCTTACGCGGTTGTTGCCTTTCGCCTGGCCAATCCCGATGTGAAGATTGCGCACCACTTACATGTACCAGCTCAACTTTTACAAGCGGTTAAATGGAATATCCCGGCCGTTTTTTTAATCAGAGCTCCTCTTGAAGCCGTTTCCTCTTTCATGGTGTTTCAAAGTTCCCAGAATGCAGACCTGTACTTAAAAGCTTACATTCGTTTTTACAAAGTTTTAAAAAAGGTACATACGTCTCTGGTGGTGGTGCCATTTGAAACCATTGTGCAGCAGTTTGATGTGTTGATACAAAAAGTGAACCGCAAATTTGGCGCTGAATTCAATTGTTTAGGAAACCAGGCCGAAAAAGAAGCCGAAATTTTTGCTCGGCTTAATCAGGTTAACGATCAGTTTTTTAAAGGTCAATGGCAAAAAAGCATGTATCCGGATGAGATGCGCAAAAAGTACAAAGAAAACGCCAAAATGTTAGTTCTGCGTAGCCCATTTCATTCTATTGCACAAAAATATTTTGAATTTTTTCAGAATGTTGAGTAATTCACTTTTAAAAATTCGATTTGCCCTGGGTCTATCTGTTTTGGTTATTACGCCCATTGGATTTTTAACCAAAGCCTACCAGGGCCCGCTGGCCCATTGGGTAAATGATTCCCTGGGCGGCCTGCTTTATGTTACCTTCTGGTGCATGATAGCCGCCTTTATTAATCTACAGTGGTCAGAAAAATCCATCGCCGTTACAGTTCTCCTGATTACCAGTTTGCTGGAATTTGCACAGCTCTGGCATCCGCCCTTTTTGACCTGGTTGCGTTCTTTTTATTTGGGAAAGGTTGTGCTGGGCACAACGTTTGTCTGGAGTGATTTTATTTACTATGTTCTGGGAGCCTGGCTGGGCTGGTGGTGGCTGAAAAAAATCAAAACCAAAATTCCTGTTTCTAGGTAAATTAATTTTAAAAGGATTGCAATGAATCAGCTATTTTTCGAATGGTTTTACATTGATGTGCACCAAAGAGATGGTTATGATCTTGTTCTCAGCTTACACACCCATCCTTTCATGTCTCAATTTAAAATCTGTATTTTTGATGTCTTTGTTTATTATCAGAATCAACCAGTTTTTCATCGTTTTTTTGTGATTCCGCAAGATGCCATTCAACGCCCGAGCCCTTTTCTGATTGAAGTACAAACTAATCTGAGATTAAGATTTGAAATTAAAGATCAGCAAGCATTTCTTGAATTTGTTTCCGGGCAGGTGCAGATTCAACTGGAGTTAAAGCATCCAAAAGTTGAAGGTTTGCCATTAAATCTGGAATTATTTAAAGAAGAATCAAACAAATCGTTTCAATGGAAATTGTTCATGCCGTTGGCCAGAGCCGCAGGAAAAATGACCTATTCCGGAACTGGTGAAAAGGAAATTAATCATACGACCATCGATGGAATGGGATATCTGGATTCAAACAGTGGCAATATTAATTTGAAAAAGGAGCTGGCTTACTGGTTGTGGGCTAAAATCAAATGGCATGATGAATTAATCATTGCTGGAAAAGTTAAAGATGCGAAAGGAAGGTTTTCCAATATTTTAGTCAAATGCGGGAAAGAAAGCATCGCTGTGGATGAAAAAGCAAAGATTGATTTTAGTTCTCAGAACATATCTATTAACGGCGTTTTGGGACAATTTGATTTTTTTCTAAATGAAGTAAAAATCATCGATGATTTACGTTTTATGGTGTCAACTGCACCTGGAATCTTTTCTTTACCGATGAAGATCATTGAAGTGATGGCTGGAATTGCCGTGCAAAAGAAATCATTGAAATGGCTTGCTGGATGGCTAACCAATGGACAATATTTCCGTAAACGCTGGTTAGCTACTACTAAAACCAGAGAAAAAGTAGAAATTTTTGGCGAAGAGATGTTCTTAAATGAGTAGAAAAATTTTTGACCTTAAGCAAGTCAAATCGGTACGGGAATTTGGCGCTAAAGCGGTGAATCTAAACCGTTTATTAAACTGGGGATTTAATGTACCGCTTACCAAAGTTTTGTGTGCTTCTGCTTTTGAACGAAAAATTGTCCGGCTGCCCGAACTGAAAACACTTAAAGCTAATTGGTTAAATAAGAGCGCAGACTTACAAGAATTACTGCAAAAAATTCAGAACCATATTCTTACCTTGGAATTGGAGTTTGATTTAAAAGCTGAACTCGAAGGACTAATTGAGCAATGGCAGGCAAGAGGAATCAGTTATCTTGCAGTGCGTTCTTCTGCTCTCAGTGAAGATAGCCAGACACACTCCTACGCCGGTCAATTTAGCACGGTTTTAAACGTTCCAATTGAAGTTACGGCAATCTGGACGGCCATTAAAAAAGTATGGGCTTCAATATTTGAACCGGGCGGCTGGCAGTACATCTTAAAACACCAGCTGAACTTTCCTGAATTGGGGATGGCTGTCATTTTGCAGGAAATGTTGGCGGCAGAATTTGCCGGCGTAGCCTTTTCCGGAAATCCGGAGCCTACGGGCAATAATGAATTGATTATTGAGTATGTCCAGGGCCTGGGCGAACAGTTAGTCAGCGGTCAGGTTACGCCTCAGCAATTAAAAATTGACCCGCTTAAGAGGGATGACTTTTTGCCAGAGAACTTTTCTGTAAAAAATTTAAATGGTTTTGTTGAAGAAATACTACGCCTGGAAAAGCTGGCCGGTGAGGCGGTGGATGTGGAGTGGGCTTATGCTAATCAGCAATTTTATTTTCTGCAATTCAGACCGGTGACAACCTTAAAAAACACCATTCTCTGGACTCGTGAAAATGTGGGTGAGGTCATTCCGGACGTTGTAACGCCTTTTAGCTGGAGCATTCTGGAACCAATGACCAACAACGCTTATCATTTCTTTTTAAAAAGAGCAGGTATTCGATTAGCGGAAAAACGGCTTTTTACAGTTTATCATGGTTTGGTTTATTTTAACCATAATGCTTATCAAAAGCTGATTAACAGTTTTTACCTGAGCAATTACCTGATTAAAGGACGAAGCAAATGGCAAAACGGGCTAAGTGCTTTAAAATTTGGCTGGCTGCTGGCGCGCCTGCTTAATTTTAGCCGCCAATTACCAGGGAAAATTCAAAAGGTTTTAAACTGGCAAGAAAAAAAATTTAGAGAGTTCAGACAAACACAAAAGTCATTAAAACCCGGCCAAAGTTTGAGACAGATCATTAAAATATTAAACACACTTATGAAAATTCATGTGAGCGCAACTATTCTGGCTGAACTTTACTATCAGTTATTAGATAAATTTTGCCATGAAACTTTCAAAAACAAAGAAGTTGATGCCAGTAAGTTACTGCAGGGCATTGGACAGGTAGAAAGCGTAAAACCAACTCTGGCTCTGTGGGAAATTGCCCATTGGATTAGCGAGAATGAACGTTACCGAAACATTTTTATTACTAAAGAAGCAGACGAGTTGATGACCTGGTGGCAGAATTTACCAGAGACTGATGTTTTGAAAAAAGAACTCAACTTGTTCATAGAAGGGTTTGGTTATGCTGCTTTACATGAGTTCGAGATAAGCTATCCGCGTTGGCGCGAAGATTTGAATTACATCTTTAATACTTTAAAAAGCTACGTTTCCGCTGCAGATGGTTATTATTCGATGAATAAACAATACAAGCAAACAGAGGCTGACCGCCGAAAGATGATCAAAATTTTTCAACAAGAATTAGAAAAAGATGGTAAAAAAGTTAGAAAATTTTTGTTTAATCACTTGCTTAATAAAGCAGAATATTTTAGTTTTTACCGTGAATCTCTTAAACAAAAAATTCTTAAGTGGCTGGATTTTTTAAGACAGCAATTAATTTTAATCAGCTTCCAATATCTTGATAACAAAGAAGATATCTTCTTTGTTCGGATTGAAGAACTACGACAAATTTTTGCCAATAAGTTGCAAAAAGAGGATGTTTTGTTTTTAGTTAAACAAAGAAAAGCAGAACGAGAAAAATATTTACGAGAGCCCCAGCCATTTAGAATTAAGCAAATTGGACAGAAATGGCTGCCTGTTTTTGAGGAAGAAAAAAGTGGCCATGCATTGGTTGGGTTACCCTGCAGCGCCGGAATTGCCGAAGGCCGGGCCTGTGTAGTTTTAGACGCACAAACGCAGAGCAATCAATTCATGCCTGGCGACATTTTAATTACCAGGGCAACCAATCCAGGCTGGACGCCATTAATGGCTATGGCCGGAGGAATTGTAACTGAAATCGGTGGCGCGCTTTCGCATGGGGCCATTATTGCCAGAGAATTTAGCATTCCCATGGTTGCGGCTGTAAAGGATGCCACGTTAAAAATTAGAACAGGACAATGGATTAAAGTGAACGGTCAAACGGGTACAGTTGAGATATTGAAAGAGGTTGTACAGTAGCATGAAACGTATTTTGCTACTTCCCAGCGATCATGGTGGCGGACGCGGACACGTGAGCCGCTGCATTTATCTGGCTAAAAAATTGAGAGCAGCCGGAGCTCAGGTTGCACTTGTATTAGAAAACAAACATTATCAGGAAGGTATTGAAGCCGGTATTAATACTTTTTTACTGGATACCAGAAAGGAAAAGTTTTTTAAATTCCAGTTTAAAAAGCCCTTTTGGCCGCGCATTAAAATGATTGATCCTCCGGAAAAAATGCCGGTTTTTCTCATGTTTTCCGGACTTGCTTATCAGGTGCCGCGCGATCAATACCTATCCAGATCTATTGTAAACCGCCGTTTTAAAAAATTAAATAAAATTGTAGAACAATTTAAACCCGATCTTTTAATTGGGGATACGCATTTTTTAACCTATTTGCTCGGCAAAAAATTTTCATTGCCCGTTGTGCAAATTACACGATTGGCCGGATTCCCACCTGATCCGCAGTTTTTCTGGTGGATGGAACAACCGCCCAAAATGGTGGAACCCCACGCTGTGGAACCATTTGAACATCTGTTGGAAAAACTGGCTATTAGCGATGTGCAAAAAGCGGAAGACTTGTTGCGCGGCGATCTTTATTTAATTCCTGCTTCTCAAAAAATTGAACCATTGGACAATGATAAAAAATATGTTCTCCATTGTGGCCCTTTGACTGAAAATTCCGTAGTTGATCATCGAATTCCATTTTTTGAGCATCCGGCTGATGTTCCAAACATTTATGTAACAGCAGGCGGTGGGGCTAATCGTTTTGGACAGCAACAGTTTTTTGAAGCCATCCTGAATGTTTTTGACAGGCGTGATTTCAGAGTACTGGTTTCTACTGGTGGTCTAGTACCGGCTAAAAGTCTAAACGGTCGGTCAACCAATGTTCTTTTTGTGGATTGGGTAGATGGTCTTTCAGCCATTCGTAAAAGCGATCTGGTGATTCACCACGGTGGTTATGGCTCCATGATGGAGGTTTTGCTAACTGGTAAACCATCAATTGTCATTCCCTTTCATTCTGAACAGGAGGGGAATGGCAGACGGTTACAGGAACTTCAAATTGGCGATCTTGTATTGCCATTTAAGGGAAAGATGAAAGAATTGATTTTTTCCTGGCCCTTTGGCGTTTATTCCATGATGGCCGGATTTGACCTGAACCTGGATGCAGAAAAAATAATCGGCATGGTTGATCAAATTTATGAACAGGCTTTGTACAAACGCCTGCAAAAAATTAGTGACGAATTATTGGATTTACAGCAGAATTTCAGTCCAGTTGATCTCATCAATCGATTTTAGAACTTTTTTTAAAAAATCCAGGACTTAAGAAATTTTAAATTTTGAATGTTGAGCTTTGAATGAGTTTTTTTGCTTTGTTTGTTGCATCGACCATCCCAAAGATTAAAAAATTCGAAACTCGAATTTCGAAATCCGAAATACCTTTTCACCGTTCTGGATCGGAGGAAATTAATGGGGGACTCAGATGTAAAAATAAATATGATGTTGAATAATTTTTGTTTTAAACTCTGTTAAATTACCCTAAAGCAACCTTTGCCTGCGTCTCGGTCACTCTCCCCTGCCCGCAGGGAAGGGTTCCACACTTTAAGGTTAATTCTTACCAGCCAGCACTGCGGTTCTCCCTTCCCTTTGCAATTGATGCTCATTTTTTAAGAATTTAGTATGAAATATATTTATGAACCTTTTTTATCCCCCTTTTTAGTTTCCCCCCCTACTAAGGGGGGAACTGAAGGGGGGATTTTCACGAAACAAGCACATCCCTCAGCTTTTGTGATTCAAGTTGCCTTTTTAACATTGTCTCACTTTGGATATGTCCAATATACAACCATTCCAATTCAGCACTTACTTACTTACTTACTTACCCTTAACCCTTACACCCTTATACCCTTACACTCTTATTGTTCAATCTACCAGCTCAAATTCTATTTTATTACTCACCTTTTGCCCGCTATTCAAATCCTTCACCATAATTACCAATTCCTTCTTGCCGGTTGGCAAAGCTGAAAAATCAAAGGCTGAATATTCGGCTGCTGTAGGTGATGCCCCTACCTGATTACGAGTAATCAAAATCTCCTTTGTGCCAATGCCAAGTAATCGTTTAAAGTTAGTAAATAAATTCTTTGTTTTAACCGGACGCACAATTTGCGTAATTTCATATTCCGTTTGGCCATTTTTCAGCGTTAAATTGTAAAGCTCAAAATACAAATAGACCAGTTGATCACGGTCAAATTTAAAAGTGAGATTGGGCTCGATAAACATGTTGTGAAAAACATATGGTGACTTTTGGGTAGAGGGCTCAATTTTACGTCCCAGAACCAGATCACTGATGTTCAGGGCTTTGGGATCAAAAGGTTGCGAGTCAAGCGCAAAACGGAAACCACCTAATTGTTTCCCTTTGGTGCTACGAACGTGAGTAGAAAGGTAGAGCTTGTCCTGATCTGATTCAAAGGTGTAGGGCAAAATGTAGTGGTTGTGAAAAATATGAACCGTGTCTTTTAAAAAGACAGGAGTAACGTTTAAAAAGCGTTTTAATTGCTGCCAGGTAGAATCGAAAACAGCCAGTCCGGTTTCCATGTAAATAGTGTCTTCATTGCTGGTTAAATTGTCTACAGAGTTCAGGTCGATGCTCACCCAAATCAGGTAGTCGTTTTTTAAATTTTGCGAGCGAAAGCGAGCCGAGGTAAGATTGAGGTTAATCGGTTTTAATGTGTCGCTCCAGGTGGGGCGTTCTCTTTCCATGGCAGCCGGAATGGTATTTTCGGCCTTCATGCGCAGTTCATGTAGTACCGATCGAGCCTCCAGTTCATTGTTGGCAAACAGATAACGGTCTAAAGTGGGATCCCACCCCAGTCTGGATTCAAGCATATTACGATCCGAAGGTACTGGTACCAGTCGCCAGTCTCCGGGCGGTGCATGCTCCGAAATTTCAAAATGGAAGATCAGTTTAGGATTGTAAGCTGTTGGGTAATAAAGCCAGGATTCATTAGACGCCATACCATCGTTTAAAGCCACGGCGCGGTCATCCGGTTCGCCGTAACGAATGTAAACAAGACCTTTGTCATTGAACTTAGTGTTTCGTAAAACAATCTGGGGCAGTTTCAAAACACCAAGACGGTCGGGATTGTTGATTTCCAGCCTGATACGGTCATAAACGAAATCTTTTTCAGCTTTAATCAGACGCCGATAGTGTTCAGCCAGGCGCGGATTGTAAGGCAAACTGCCTAAGGGATTGTGTTTATTCCAAAAGCGTCTGTAAAAATCTTTGACGGCTTTTAACGATTTGAAACGCTGACGCAAATCGCGATCTGTCATGATGTATTTGATATCATCAAACACAAAACGCATTTCCCAGAATTGTTTTAACTGGTCAATTGCTTGCCAGTACGTTTTTTCAGCAATTTCGGGTTGATTCGTCTGGTAGTAAAGGCGCACCAGCGACAGGTAAATGGGCGCTTTGGGAAACGGTAATGCTCGCTTTAATAAGGCATGGAAAATAGAATCGGCTTTGTCGAATTGTTCCAGCCGTCGATACTTTTCGCCTAAAAAATATTGATCGTATGGGCCATTTCTTTGTTTCAGCCATTTAAGCTGATATTTATCTTTGTTACGTGTTTGAATGATGGCTGTTTCGCCTCCATGGTAGAGAAAGGAATCGTAAAACTGGAAAATGTCATAACGGGCATTGGGCGCTTTGGGCTTAATGCGCAATTGTCTCAGGCACAGGTTGATGGCGTCTTCATATTCTTCCTGCTGAAGTTTGAGATGAGCGAATTCGTTAAACACTTCTTTGTACGTTGAATCTAATTCAATAACTTTTAAGAAATGCTTTTTGGAATTGCGCCACATAATGCGTTTCCATATCTGATCGCGTCCAATAGCATCCTGCCGGTCGGCAATAGCCATTTGATAATGGGCTTCAATATTGTTTTCATCGGCTTTGATTACCATGTTCAGGTAATGCTCGCTTTAATAAGGCATGGAAAATAGAATCGGCTTTGTCGAATTGTTCCAGCCGTCGATAC
>JAGHBR010000200.1 GCA_021160885.1 Caldisericaceae bacterium | reverse complement strand
GTCTTTGATCGTGCAGATGGGTGGTTAAAGGAGGCAGCGGCCAAAAAACTTTTTAATTATTATTTTGCCCGCGGGCTTTACTTAAAAGCTAATTCGTACAGAAATTATCTTGCGCAGAAGGGAAATACCCAAACAGAACCTATGTTATCTAAAGTTAGTTCAGTACAGGAACAAGCGGCTTATTTCATTCAGCTGGGAGCGTTTAGTTCTCCGGAAAATGCCGAAAAACGTCTAAAGGTTCTTAAAAAAAATGGTATTTCGGCCGAGATTAAAATTCGTAAAATTAATAATCACAATTATTATTGTGTATGGGTAAAGGGGCGCTCAAACTATGCCGGTACAAATAAAATGGCCAGGCAGATTAAAAAACAGCTTAATCTTGAGTATCGTATCATTAAAGAGTAGGGAGGAGTATGAATATTAAAGAGCTTAAAACGATACCATTATTTTCAGAATTAAATGATGAAGCCCTTAATGATATTTCGCGCATGATGGTTAAACAGACTTATAAAAAAGATAATATGGTGCTGATTGAAGAAGAAGTTGGTTCGACCATGTTTATTATTTTAAGCGGAAGAGTTAAAATTTCACGGATTAGCGATGAAGGCCGGGAAGTTATCCTTTCTATTTTAGTCGATGGCGATTTTTTTGGAGAAATGTCTATCTTAGACGGTCAGACACGCAGTGCCAATGCCGTTACTCTGGAAGACACCGAATTACTGTTAATTCATCGTGAGAACTTTTTAAGAATTTTGCACGATTATCCACAGGTTGCTATTAATTTGTTAAAAGAACTGGCACATCGGTTACGTCGTAGTGATGAACAAATCAAAAGTCTTTCTCTACAAAATGCAATGGGCAAAGTGGCTTCTACCATCTTGCGCATTGCTGATGATTCAGGAATTATCAAACAAGGCCAGGTCGAAATACCACAGTTGCCACCCCAGCAAGATTTGGCCAATATGGCCGGTACCAGCCGGGAAACCATTTCACGCGTTATTAAATCTTTGGGGCAGCTTGGTTATGTTAAAAAAGAAGGCAGTAAATTAATCATTCTCGATTATGATAAATTTCGGGAAGATTTTTCATAGAAGATGGAAAATCATTCTTGCAGTATTGCCATTGTTAGTAAAAGTAATGAGCGATTTCAAACCTTTAAAAACATATTAAAAGAAATTTGCTCAAGAATTCTTCCGCTCAACATCGATCAGCGGTTAGAAATCGGTTTTTTCCATGAGTCATTCGATTTAATCATTGTTGATTTTGCAGCAGAACCAAATGCTAATTTTCAGGAAATCGAATATCTTGTTGAACATCGCACTTTAAAGGGAAAATCCTTTCTTTATATTCTTGATTCAAAACAAGAATCTCTAAAACATCAGCTATATCGATATAATAATGCCATGATTTTAGTGGATCCTGTCGATCGTTTTAGCCTGTTAACCCAGGCCAAAGCAGGTATTCATCTGTCTCAGGTGAACAGACGGATTAAAACCTTTCAAGAAATGCTGGAAGGTGAACAAAAGCTGATCAGTTACACCGATGAATTGCTGGATATTGGCCAAATACATGAATTAGACAATTTTGAAGAAGTAAAACAGTACCTGCAAAAAGGGCTCTTAAAAAAGATAGAATTAACACTGGCGGTGGAATCAGCTTTCTTCGGTTTTTTTGAAGACAAAGAAAAACGACTACTCATCCAGGAAAAATCTGGCGCTAATCATCTTAAAAAGATGGTTTATTTTAGTATTGAATCCAGCCATATTCATTGGTTGTTACAGCAAAATAAAGCTTTGATTTTTCAGAAAGCAGATTTAGTCGATCCCTTTATTCAGGAGTTGGAAGAATATCTTGGCTTTAAAATTTTTAGTTTGTTGTTTGCGCCGGTCAATCTTTTTCATCGACCTTTTGGGGCCATCATTCTGGTTAATAAAATTTACCGCGATTCATTTCATGAAAACGATCTGGCTTTTACATTGGTGGCCACTCAGCGTATTGCCTTCAATTTAGAATCGTTTTTAATACATAGTGAAAACCAGGAGCATTTAAAACAGCTCCCCATCAATTTGTTTAGTCAGGAAGATCTTGACCAGTACGAATTAATACAAAATATTTTAAAAGCAGTTCATTTTGGCGTGGTAGTGTTCGACAATGAACAAAGAATCAAATTTTTAAATCCAAGCGCTTTACAAATCTTAAACGTTAACCTGCCTGTTAAAAAGATTCGTTTTTTAAAAGATATTCTGAGCTCCAAAAATATCAGGGAAATTTGGGCCCTGATAAAAGAAAATCCTTTACCGATTGTTCGCCAGGAAATTGAACTTGAACAGCGACTGCTTTCCAACGCTTTTATTGGCTTGTCCATTTACCCCTATCGGCATCATCAATCAACTCAGGATTATATCATGGTCTTTTCGGAAATTACGCAAACTAAAAAAATACAGGCCGAAATCATCCGAATGGACCGCATGGCATCATTAGGTGTTCTAAGCGCCGGAATTGCTCACGAAATAAGGAATCCTTTAGCTGGCATCAAGGCCATGGCTCAGTCGCTTGAAGATGAATTAAAAGATGATCCAGGTAAACTGGAATATATTTCGCGCATTTTGCGACAGGTAAATCGACTGGAAAAACTGTTAAAAGCGTTTTTTTCGTATGCCCGTCCCGTAAGACCTGATCCCAAACAGTGTTCTATTAAAAAGGTAATCAATGAAGTTTTTCCATTGATTCAGACACGGTTTAGAGAAAAGCGCATAAAAGTCGAAACCTATTACGCTGAAGATCTGTCAGATGTTTTTATTGATCCCAATCAGATTCAGCAGGTGTTTTTAAATCTTTTTATTAATGCCATAGATGCCATGCCTAATGGCGGTGTGCTTACCATTCATGCCCAAAACGCTGTGGAAGCGCATCCAATATTAGACAGACGGGGAAGAATTCCAAATTTACTGTCCGATAAATTTATCCGAATTTCCATTTCTGATACCGGAGTGGGAATTAAACCTGAGGCGCTTGAATTGATTTTTAATCCTTTTTTTACAACTAAAAGTCAGGGAACCGGATTGGGGCTTTCAATTGTTTACCAGATTATTCGTGAACATGGAGGGCAAATTGATGTGGAAAGCACGCCGGGAAAAGGAACTACTTTCCATATTTATTTACCTTCACTTTAAAACTTTTTCTTTTTAAACCGATTCGGATTTTAAAAATATTTATAATAAATTATAAAAG
>JAGHBR010000364.1 GCA_021160885.1 Caldisericaceae bacterium | reverse complement strand
TAAGTACAATTCGCCATTTTTTTTCTGCACAGGGGCTTTCATAATGGCAGGAAAACTTTCATCAAAATCGACTTTTCCTGAAGCTGTACGATCTAAACTCAAACTTTTCAAACCTGGAACATAGGTTAATATGAGTTTTGCAGAGTCCTTTATGCATAAATCAAAAGTTATTTTTTCCTGTTCATTTAGTAGTAGTTTGATTTTCATTTCGACCGGTAGAGTCCAATTTGCTATCTTTTTTAATTCAGCATTTAATTTTGCAATAGGTACGTTGTGCCAACTTTGGCCTTCGATTCGTAAAGCAGTTAATGCTTCCACGGGTATCTGAACTAATTTTATTCCCTCATTTGTTGATTTAAGCTGCAGCTCTCTAACTAAAGACATAGAACCGCGCCAAGGGAAGGTGGGAAGTTTTTGAGCGTATTGCCAATTATTCATCCAGCCCAGCCATAATTTATTTCCAGTAGCCGTGCGATAATTTGCCCAGGTGACGGCTGCGTAAAAATCTTTGCCATAATCTACCCAATGGGCATTCTCCGGTTGGTTTTGCATTTTTTGATTACTCTGAAAAATATGATCCACCAGGATGTGCCCCCATCCACCTCTGGTTGAATCAATAATTTCGATCGTAGCCATTTTCCCTTTGTAAGGGCTTACATTCCAGGATTGCCATTCTAACATTTCACTGTTCTGCCCGGATGTTGAAAATAAAATTTTATCGCTCACTTTTAAGCGCACTGCCGTCGATCCACTACTTCCTCCACCAACCAAAAAGTTAATGTAATCATGATCTATCCTGAACGGTGGAGAAATCAGTTTTCCTGTTGTTGCATCGCCATGATTGAAGCTGTTAACCAGCCCCTTTCCCAAAAAGCCAAAAACCGGATTTTGATTATTCAGCGTGCCTTTGGCAGGAACCTTTCCAAAGGCATCTCCGCTTAAATGCCATTCGCCATAAGAATTACCTTCGAAATCAGCGATTAACTTGCCATCAGGTAAGTCGTAATTAAACTTGTTTTTCAAAGATTGGTCAGGAATAAATCGTCTGCCATCAAAATGTCCAATAAAGTATTGTGCACCTGATCCACCGGAAATGCTGTGTGAACCCAGGTTGACGGTAAGAACCCACTTTGTAATCTCCGGATTGTCGTCCACCGGAAGCTGAAAAAGATCCGGACATTCCCAAATCCCTTTGACCGCCCCAGCTGGTCCAAACTCACTTAGCAACTGCCAATGTTTTAAATTTTTCGATTGATAAAACTGTACTTTTCGATCAACCGACAGGGCCACCACCATTACCCACTTTTGCTCTGGCTCATACCAGAATACTTTTGGATCACGAAAATTTTTTGAGCCAGTATCGATTACCGGATTGCCAACATATTTTTTCCAGGTTAATCCCTCGTCCAGACTGTAAGCTATGCATTGAAACTGCAGACCATCGCTCTCCCGATAACCGGTATAAATAGCAACAATCGGAATTTCACCATTTTTGGAAAAATCACTGGTATTCTTGTAATCAACGACTGCGCTTCCGGAAAAAATCATCACGCCATTTTCTTCTGGCAAGGCCAGTGGTAAATGTTGCCAATGGACAAGATCTTTACTTACTGCATGTCCCCAACTCATATGTCCCCAACGATCACCAAAAGGATTGTATTGATAGAACAAGTGAAATTTACCATTTAAGAAAAACATCCCATTAGGATCATTCATCCAGTTTTTTTTCGGAGTATAATGAATTTGTGGCCGAAACTTTTCACTAAATACTGGTTTATCAGCTGATTGTGATTCTTTACATGAAATACTGGCAGACAGAAATAAAATACAGATCAATAAAATCCATTTATGTGCCATGATATCACCTCAACAAAATTAGTTTTTTAGTTACATTCTGTTGATCTATTCTTATCTGAGCGATGTAGATCCCGCTGGCCAAGCTCCTGCCATGGTCATCAATTCCCTGCCATCTCAAACGATATTTCCCTTGAGCCATTGGATTGGGTAGGTGTAAACTGTAAATTTGTTGCCCTGTAATAGTATAAATATTGAATTTTACCATACATGTTTTTTCCAATTTAAGTTGGATGTTTGTTGCGCTATTAAAAGGATTTGGAAAGGGATTGGTCAATTCAAAATTTTGGGGATTCAATTTGATTTTTGTCCGGGTTTGTTCCAAAGCCATTGGCGTGGAGGCTATCTTAAAAATCTTTAAATTATTGATCTTTGCCGTTCCTCCTTCGCAAAACAGGTCCGCTCTGAAACTCTCGGAATTAGATGGAAATATTCTTTTAGCAAACGACCAATGTCCATTAACAAAAACTTCCAGGACGGAATGATCCACAATAATTCTTAATTTTAAATCATTCTGTACCGTGTCTGGTAATGTGGCCCTATAGATTCCCTTATCCACCCCATCTAACAACGATGAGTTTGACAGATCAATCACCAATTCAGAAGTAGATACATCCAAATACAAACTTGTAAATTCACTTCGATCTGCCGCCTGATAGAGTGATACTCCAAAACGAGTAGCATTGACATTATGCCACTCAACAATAATTTCATGTTGATCATATAAGGTTTCGCCCAAATAACCCTGCACTCCGCTCTCAATAGTTAAATTGCTTTTTGAAATTACTTCCGAACGCAATAATTCCAGTTCGGGAAGCGGTTGTTGGATGATTTCTCCGGAATTAGATAAGGTCCAGACTCTGGGCAATGAATAAAGATGTGCCCAGCCAGCTTTATAATTCAATTCTTGTGATCTTTGATCCGGAATAATACCAATGGCCACCAGTCGTCCCTGCTGATCATATACAATTGTAGGACTCAAAAGATGATTAATTAACTCCAGAGCTTTTGGAGCCTCATGATCAACAATGAATTGTTCATCCTGCCAGGCGCCAGTCCAGTACAATGCTTTAGCCGGATTATTAGGCGTTGGTGTTTTATTTACTAGTAAAATCCAGCGATACTTTAGTTTAAAGAAGATAGGCATCTCCCAAAATTCACCGGACTGTGCTATGTTGCCAATTTTTAATGGATGCAAAAAATTCCAATCGATCAAATTGTTTGAACGGTAAAGAAAAACCGTCCCTCCCTGATTGCGAATACCTGAGCCAATAATCATGTACCAAAAACCTTTGTCCTTCCAAATAAAAGGGTCTCTGAAATCCAAATGGTCATAACTCTCTGGCGGGGCTTGTAGAACTGCTCCTAATTTCTGAAAATGTTTCGCCTGTTCATCTGCTATTGCCAATGCCATTCGTGCCTTGAAACCGTCAACAGCGGTGTACATAGCTTTTAATTGCCCGTTATCATTCACTGTACAGCCAGACCAGATTCCACGCTGATCAATACCTGCCTGAGGAGCTAGAGCAATTGGTTCCTCTTTCCAGTGTAACAAATCTACACTGCTTAAATGGCCCCAATGAATCTGCTCCCAATATGGCCCATTGGGATTTTTCTGATAGAAAAGGTGATAACGGTTGTTATAATAGATCAATCCATGAGCTTCATTGGTCCAGTTGGCCGGCGGTAGAGCGTGATATTTTGGCCGATGAAAATCCTGCGCGAAACGGCTTTGCGGAATAGTAAAATCAGGCGCCAGCAAATTATTTGATGTGGATTGGTAATATTGTTGAATCTCTTCATCCGTAAGTGCTCGATTGTACATCCGGCTTTGGTCAATCAATCCATTGATCACGCCCATGGGAAAAATACCTGAGTATTCGCTCTTGGAGTTGCGGGCTATTTCAATGGGTACTTCTGTGGCAGGTGCCCATTGTTGGGGAGAAAAGGATGTTTGTGCGATCAATTCGTCATTCATATACAATTTAAGCTGGCCGTTTTCAGAAAAAGTTGCTGTAAGTAAAAACCATTTATTTTTTGGAACAACTTCAGAGGACTCTACACGTCTCCATGTTCCATCAATTGTGGCAATGGCAAAAAAAGGATTGCCTAATTTCCCTATTCCTAAAATAAAACCTTTTGTAGAAGTTTGTTGATTTATGACAGCTGCTTCCCGTACAGGATTTGCTTCAATAGCTAACCAACTGCTTACGGAC
>JAGHBR010000248.1 GCA_021160885.1 Caldisericaceae bacterium | reverse complement strand
GGCATCATTCTTTTAACGTTTGTATTTCATTGCCAGACCGAGCAGGCTAAAAAGCAAGCGCCGAAAACTACAAAACCATCCTATGAGCAGTTTAAACCAAATATTCAAAAAAGACGGTTGCAGTTTTACCAGAAATATGTGCAAAGTAGTGAACCAGCGGAAAAAGAAAAAATAATTAATCAAAGTAGAGAATATCTTTTCAAAGTTTTTGTGGATAGTCTTTTACCGTACTGGTACGGTACGCCCTGGGACTTTAATGGCATCACACGTGAACCGGGCAAGGATAGCATTGCCTGCGGCAGTTTTGTGGTTTTTACATTGCAAGATGCGGGATTTAAAATTCCCACAAAGCTCCTCCAGCTTGCTTCGGAAAAAATCATTAAGTATTTGAGTCAGCCGAAGGATATTAGACGTTTTCCCAACAGTGCCCCCATGCAAAAAATAGAGCAATGGTTGCGGCAAAAAGGCGACGGGCTGTACATTGTTGGTCTGGATTGTCACGTGGGATTCATTATTAATAAAAACAGAAAGTTATCCTTTTGCCATTCCAGTTATTTCGATCCACCATTGATGGTTGTTAACCAGGATTTTAATGAAGGGAGTCCTCTAAACTATTCACGCTATCGGGTTATTGGAAAAATATTTAGTAATGAAATGCTGAGAAAATGGTTTTTGGGCCAGCCGGTTAAAAGATAAATCAAATTCAAAGAGATGTCTCACTTTGGCTGGGGCCAAAATAAATCCAAAAAAAATTGCAATTACACCAATTTTTTTACATTTTAATTCATCATGCAAAAACTTTCAGGGGAGGAATCATGTCAAAGGCAAAACCAATTTCGTCCCTCTCGCGTCGGCAGTTTTTGAAAGGGGTTTGCACCGGAGTTGCAGGCTCCATTGCCGCAACAAAAGTCGTCAAAGCCCTGGCAGGAAGCCACCTTGGTCCAGAAGCTGAGCGGGTTAGCGGTTTCGGACGAGGCCCTGAAAAGCTTAAAACAAATTGGCCGATCCCTTGGGAAAAAATGGTTACAAACTGCCATTAGCTCGTAATTTGATGAAACGATTACTTAGCAATTTACTGCAAAAGGCTTGAGGCGACATTGGGGAAAATGATTTTATGAAAGAAATTTACGAAAAACTTAGTGAAGCTTTAAAACAAAACCGCAGCGGTGTGTTATTGACGGTGATTGATGTGAAAGGTTCTTCTCCGGGTAAAATCGGCAGCAAAATGCTGGTTTTTGATGACGGCGAACAGCTTGGTACGGTGGGAGGCGGACAAATCGAATACCTTGCCATTCAGGAAGCGCGTGAAAACATGGGTAAGACCGGCGCCTGGCGCAAAAGCTATTTGCTAAGTGAAGACGCGGATATGCTTTGCGGGGGCAAGTTGGAAATTCTGTTTGAACCATTCGGCCAAAAGGAGAGGCTTTACATCTTTGGCGCCGGACATGTGGGCTCCGCCCTGGCTGAAATTACCCCTCAGGCTAATTTTTTTACAACAGTGATTGACAACCGTCCGGAGTTTGCCCGTCCGGAAAGATTACCCAAGGCCAACCGCGTTTTGTGTGGTGAGTACAGTCAAATTTTGCCAGAGCTTACGTTTGATGGGAACACCTACATCATGGTGGTGACGCATGGGCATGGATTTGATCAAGGCATTGCAGATTATTGCCTTAAACAGCCCTTTAAATATTTAGGCGTGATTGGCAGCCGCAAAAAGGCCAAAACTTTTTTTAAGCAACTTGCTGAAGCCGGACATTCTGAGGAGCAAATAGAACGGGTGTTCATGCCGGTTGGTTTCGACATTGGGGCAGAAACACCATTTGAAATAGCGATCAGCATTTTAGCTGAATTAATCGCTGTACGTTACGGCCGACCGATTAAAAATCATTCACTAAAAAAAATAGTGTCTAAACAACGAAGCGTGCTAAATGAATAAAGAAATGCCAGACTGGGCTGCCATTGTTTTAGCTGCCGGACGTTCCGAACGTTTTGGCGCCCCAAAAGTGTTGCAATCCTTTAAAGGAATTCCTTTCCTTACAAGAATCCGTAAACATTTACAGGTCGTTGGTATTTTTAAAATTGTACTGGTTCTGGGGCATCAGGCTGATGACTTAGTTGAACAGTTGCCAGAGAAAGAGCCTTTTAAAATAGTCGTTAATGAGAATTACCAGTTAGGACAGATGAGTTCTTTGCAAAAAGGGTTACAGGCTATTCAGACTTCAGTCAAAGGTGTTTTGATGTGCCTGGTTGACCAGCCGCATGTGTCATTAAGCGTTTATCAGCAATTGTTGCAAACGGCGGTGCAACATCACAATCAATTTTTAATCCCTGAATTTAAGGGACGGGGCGGGCATCCTATCATTATTCCAGCTGACTTTTTTCAGGAAATCCTCGATACCGATGCCCGTAAATTCACTTTAAAAGATGTATTGAGGTTAAATCATGAATTTGTTCGACGGGTGAATGTTAATGATTCGGCTATTTTAGAAGATATCGACACGAAAGAAATGCTCAAGCTGCTGGAAAAGAAGTACTCAAAATAAATATTCACTGCAATGAAGTTTCAGGTAAAAATATAAGCCATCGAAATACACCTAATACTTAAGAAATTTTGAATGTTGAATGCTGAATTTTGAATGGAAACCTTTGAAAAAATCATTAAGAATGTCATTCCCGCGCAGGCGGGAATCTCTAAGTTGTTGTAATTATTAGATTCCACATCAAGTGCGGAATGACTGGTTTGGAGAATCCCCGATTTTTTCAAAGGTTTCGAATGGTTTAAAATGTTATTTATCGATTGTATTTTAGCATGAATTAAATTATCCGCTGAAGGGTACCGAAGTTTTTAGAGCCACTGATTAACACAGATAAGCACTGATTCTTTTTTTAGAATACGGATTTTACGGATTTAATTTGTATATTGGTCAAACATTGCTCGACAAAAGTGTGATAGCCACCGAAGGGCACCGAAATACACTTAATACTTAAGAAATTTTGAATGTTGAATGCTGAATTTTGAATGGTTTCGAATGTTATTTATCGATTGTATTGTAGCATCAATTAAATTAGACGCCGAAGGACATCGAATTTTTGGGGCTACTGATTAGCACAGATAAACGCTGATTTTTTTATTAAAAGGATTGAATTATTATCATAGACAAACATTCCTCTACAAAGTGATAGCCGCTGAAGGACATCGAACACTAAAAAATATTGAATTTTGAGTTTTGAATGTTAAATGATTTTAAATTGATATTTGTCAATTGCAGTAGAGCATCAATTAAAATAATTAGTCGCCGAAAGGCACCGAAGTTTTTGGTGCCACTGATTAACACAGGTTAGCACTGATTGTTTTTTTAGAGTACGGATTAGACGGATTTTACGGATTGAATTTGTGTCATGGACAAATATTCATCAAGAAAAGATTAGAAGCTGCCGAAGGACACCGAACACTAAAAAAATTTTGAATTTTGAGTTTTGAATGTTGAATGATTTTAAATTGTTATTTGTCAATTGTAGTGGAGCGTCAATTAAAATAATTAGCCGCCGAAAAACAACGAAAGGCACCGAAATTTTTAGCCACTGATTAACACAGATGAGCACTGATTCTTTTATTAGTGATCGGACTATAAAGATATTACAAGTTGGTTTCTAAAAAGGAGTACCCTAAACTCCAATTTTATTGCACAATCCATTAAAAATCTCTATCTTTAGGCGATTGGAGGAAAGTCCTGATCGCGTAAAGCTGAATCCATAAATTTCAAATTTTAATGTTAAATGATTACTCAGATCGTTAAAGTTTTGGTGAAATCGATTAGTTTTAAATGTTTGGAAGAATTGGAGAAGTCATGAAATTACTCATTGGAATTACATCGTCTATTGCAGCCTATCGAATTCCAAATTTAGTTTCCGCTTTAAGAAAGAAAGATATTGAAATTAAAACTATCGTAACGGAAAAGGCTAAAGCCTTTATCGCCCCCCAGGCGCTGGCGGTGATGAGCCAGAATCCTTGTTATGATGATCAGGCGGAATGGGGCAACACAGAACATGTTTTACACATCGAATTGGCCAAGTGGTGCGACGTCTTTTTGATTGCTCCGCTTTCGGCTAACACCTTAGCTAAAATTACTTACGGCTTGTGTGACAACCTTTTAACTTCAACCGTACGGGCGTTGGGAGAAAAACCACTACTTTTAGCACCAGCCATGAACACGCGCATGTGGGACAATCCACTGACCATACAACAGCTGGAAATGGTTAAGAATTTTTACAATGTAAAATTGATTGATCCAGTAGCCAAACGCTTGGCAGATGGCGATGAGGGCGTAGGCGGTCTGGCCGAAGACGAAACCATCATTCGCGAAATTTTGAACTTAAAAAAATAGCCGTGCACAAACTGGGTCCAGAAAGCCTTAAAAGGCTTCCCCAAAACAAGGACGTTTTTTCTACTTTAACCAAAAGCTCAGCGTTTAGCTTTGTTTTTAATTCATTAAACGCTACGTTTTAGTTAAAAATTAGGCGCTTTAAGAAACTTAAATGTAAACAGATGAATTATTTTGGAACCTTTAATCGTTAACATTAATTAGCACAATCAAAGTGAACCGATTAGATCTGTAAAAGAAAAATTAAAAATAAAAACAAGGAAAGGAAACTGAAATGAGACCTGTAATGGTAATTGTACGTGACGGCTGGGGTTACAATGAAAATCCAAAAGGCAATGCTGTGCTGGCGGCCAACACGCCAAACATTGATTCGTACAAAGAAAAATATCCGTGGATTTTAATTGAAACCTCCGGAGAAGCCGTTGGCTTACCTCCTGGCTTTCAGGGATCAAGCGAAGTAGGTCATTTGAATATGGGCGCCGGTCGGGTGGTTATTCAGGAATTAAAGCGCATTGACGACGGGTTTAAAGATGGTTCCATCTTTAAAAATGAAAAATGGCGTCAATTGATCGATAACTGGAAAAAGAACAAATCACGTTTACACTTAATGGGATTGTTGCAGGATGAGGGTGTGCACGCCCATATGGATCATCTGTTCAAAATCATGCGTCGCGCCCGGCAGGAATTTACGGAAGGTGAAATTATCATTCATCCCTTTTTAGACGGTAGAGACACCCCGCCACGCAGCTGTCTGGAATATCTGGTTAAACTGGAAAAAATAATGGATGAGGTGGGCAATTGCCGCATTGGTACGGTTATGGGTCGCTATTATGCCATGGACCGTTCCAGAGACTGGGCTTTAACCGATAAAGCTTTTAATTGTATCGTTCGCTCTGAAGGACGTCGTGCAGCTACCGCTGAACAAGCCGTAAAGGAATCCTACGAAAACGACAAAACGCCTGATGGCGTTGATATGTTTGATGAGTACATTCCCCCCTATGTCATTGGCGACTACGATGGCGTACATGACGGGGATTCGGTTTTTCACACAAACTATCGCCAGGATCGGGCCATTCAGCTTTCCATGGCTTTTGTGGAAGAAAATTACCCTGGTAATGTAAAACGCCGGCCGGAGGTGGTTTATTTAGGCTTTACTCAGTATTACGATGAATTTCAAAATTATTTAATGGCTTCAATGACCTCAGGCGGAAATTTGAACAATATTTTAGGAGAAGTACTTTCCAGAGCTGGATTAAAACAATTACGTATTGCAGAAACGCAGAAATTCCGGCATGTAACCAGTTTTTTTAATGGCAAAAGAACAACCCCCTTTCCGCTGGAAGATCAGGTTGAGATCAAAAGCACCATTGATCCGGCGGCTTACGCCAGTCATCCGGAAATGGAAGCTTACCGCGTTACCGAAGAATTGCTCAAACGCCTTGAAAACAATCCTTATACCTTCATTCTGGTCAATTATGCCAATGGCGATATGGTAGGCCATACGGGCGATTTTAACGCTGCCAAAAAAGCGATTGAAGTGGTTGATGAGTGTGTAGGGCGCGTGGTGGAGCGCATGCTGGAGTTGGATGGCCACATTCTCATCACGGCTGATCATGGCAACAGCGAACAAATGATTGATTACGAAACCGGCATGGTTAAAACCAGTCATACGACTTTTCCGGTTGAATTTATTTATGTGGCCAAGGATTCTCCCAGGCGCAAGCTAAAAGAAACCGGTAAGTTAGCAGATATTGCACCTACTGTACTAAAGTTGTTGAATATGGAAATACCAAAAGAAATGACAGCAGATATTCTGATTAAATAGGGTATCCCTCTTTTTTATTGGCGGTAGAACTTTGTTTTGCCGCCAATTTTGCTTCTCATCTACAATCTAAATTGCCTCCAGTTTCATGTTTTTTTCT
>JAGHBR010000252.1 GCA_021160885.1 Caldisericaceae bacterium | reverse complement strand
GTGGTATTCTCGGCAAAAATCGACCGTACCCTGAAAATCTGAATTCCTGAAAACCTGGATCCCTGACATGTGAAGCTCCATCTAATACTCTTAATTACATAATGACAAATATCTGACTGACTCTTACCGACCCAAAGGAGCCATTGGATACGTTCAACGCTTGAATGAGAAAATGGGTTATTAATTTTACACTGACTCCAAATATCTGATCAAACTTAAACCCCGGCATTAGTTCTGCTTCTTCCGATTCATGTCGCAGAATGGGATTAGTTTCGGTGAGGAAAGCAACGATATTTTTCGTAACGCCCCTTAATTTGCTTTTTTTCAATATTTCGGTACGATGACTTTATGGTATTTACAATACCACTTTACACGGGCTTGGCTTTGCCATTTTCTCCTTTAAATCCTCCTCTTTACCTTGGCGGGTTCTGAAGAGAATTTAACAAATCTTTTCGCTGGCACGACAGAGCCTATTTGCATCGCACCAGTAGAGCCAGTGGCTTAATGTTAGGAGTTAGATAATTAGTGGCAGTGGGTATGAATAATTTTAACATTGGTTTTGACAGCCAAACATCTGAATTGGATAACCAATCGCTTGAAGTAATCGGTACGATTCCAGACTGGTTGAGGGGGTCGTTATACCGCAATGGCCCAGCCCTATATAAGGTGGGCGAGCATTCCGTAAACCATTGGTTTGATGGCTTTGGCATGCTGCATCGGTTTTTTATTCAGAATGGGAACGTGACTTACAGTAATCGTTTTATCGAGTCGCGCGGCTATCAGGCGGCGATTGAAGAAAAACGAATCAAATACCATCTTTTTGCGACTGCGCCTGACTATACATGGTGGCAGAAAATAATTTCCTGGTTTCAGGAACCGGTTTTTTCCTACAACACGAATGTTAATATTGCGATGTATGGTAATCAATTGGTGAGCATGACGGAAAAGTCGGCTTATAACACCCATGACCTTTCTAGTTTAGCAACAAACGATCCCATTGATTTAAATCATATTGGCGAGGTGACCACGGCGCATCCACACTTTGATTACGACACCAAGGAGTTTATTAATTTTTGTATTAAGTTTGGGCCGAAAAGCACATATCGATTTTTCAGTAAAGGTGTTGACAATGCAGAACCCCGAGTATTTGCTGAATACGAAACGGTATTGCCTTCATATGTACATAGTTTTGGCCTGACGAGTGATTTTGTCATTTTGTTATTAAGTCCACTTAAGGTAAATCCCCTTAAACTACGTTTTGGTAACAAATCCTATTATGAATGTTATCGCTGGTATGAAGATCATGATACGAAATTGGTGGTGTTATCACGCCTGGATGGTTCTCTTATTAAAGAGGTAGATATCGATACATGCTTTATCTTTCACTTTGTAAATTGTTATCAGGAAGACAATCAGATTATCGTCGACTACTGCGCAGCCGATAATGCACAACGGATAAATCATTTCTACCTAAACAAAATTAAAGCAGAAGATCTTGGTTCTATGCAAATCAGATCCAGGTTAAAACGAACCATATTAACAACCGATGGCAAAGAAGTAGATACTACAGATACGGGTATTTATTTTGAAATGCCGACAATAAATTATAAATATTACAATTCGCATAGTTATCAATACGCATATGGCTTAAGTTACCATGGTAATAGCGAAAATATCGAAAATGCTTTGATTAAGGTTGATATGAATGACTTGACTACAAGGGAATGGTATCAAGCTAATATGTACCCACAAGAGGGAGTATTCGTCTCCAATCCTGATAGCATCGCTGAAGATGATGGCGTTATTCTAACAGTCGTATTGGATACTGAAAAACGTGATTCGTTTTTATTGGTATTAAATGCAAATGATTTATCTGAATTGGCGAGGGTATACGTGGGTCAGATAGTACCTTTTGGTTTCCATGGCACTTTTATGAAGAGTTAGGCAAAACGCCTGACTTGTGAATAAAACAACTTAGAACGTTCCATGCCTATCCGGTTAGCACAGGTTCACAAGATTCCATGTAATTATGTGTCTGCGCGCTTTTATAACAGCCTCTGTAGACCAATCACTCCAGCTCTAACAGTTAGAGTGAAATTGACATAAACTGGATCAATTTTACAGGTGTTAACCTGCAATAACCGGATAGGCATGGAACGTATCAAGCAAGGCAAAATGTCAAACGCAACAGGTAATATTATGTTATTGATAAAGGGCCTGATCAGTAATGTGATTCAATTATTCTGCCATATTCAATCTGACATTTTTAAAATTTAAACACAATTAGACCTTACAATCACTTGAATAACTGCTGACGACCCACAGCGGTCATAAGATAAATTTGTTTTATACGGAATAGCACTTATAATTTGAATGCAAGGTTATAAAATCTTGAGGCAGCATCAAGTTTGCTTCTTTGGTGTATTTAATTTTACTCTGACCCTGCCCCCGATTATTTGAGGTGTACGCACGACGACAGCCATCTTCATGCTCTACCTGATGGGGTGGGATCCTGACCGACTACACAACTACGACGGC
>JAGHBR010000015.1 GCA_021160885.1 Caldisericaceae bacterium | reverse complement strand
CGAAAAAAACGGGTTAATTTGTTAATTTTATTAATAATTAAGAAGCATTATTTCCATATTAGTAATTTAAATGAACTAACTAAATGCATAAAAAAAACCGGACTAAGCATTTACTGCTTAGTCCGGTAAACAATCTAATCAGACGTTTTTGTTCCTAATACAGAAGTTGAAACATAGCCATTTCCATCTGGAGGTGAGTCAACCACAATATTTATGTAAACCTGAGGATCTTCCAAGCTATCGCCTGGAGCCCAGGTAAAACTAAACTCTGTAGTACCCGGACCAGAACGTTGTGTATCTTTCATTTCAATATTGATATCACCATACAGATTTCCGGCCGTTGCATCCACATTAATAGAGGTGCCGGAGACCAAGGGAAAACCCCAGATGTCATGAACTTTGTAGCTGAACTGAACAGGTTCGTTTAAATCGCTGTAAGTAAAAGAAGTAGGCTCCACTTCAATGGGGGCCACAACGTCGGTTAATAATACCTTTGTACTACTCTGAATTGTCTTACTTCCTAAAGTATCACTGTACGTGTAAGCTGTAATGGTTGCGAATGGATTTACCAGCGGTTCAGGGGGTATTGGTGCAGAACTAATCAGGCGAACTGTAGCCCGTCCCAATTCATCAGTTACTGCGGAACCTTCTACAATACAATAATCACTTTTAAAATAGACTATGGTACCCGGCGCTACCGGATTACTGTATTTGTCACCAACAAAAGCAGTTAGCTGGTCAGTAATTCCATAATGCGCTCTTCCCGCAATGTTTGCCTTTTCAGCCACAATACTAAAATGCTCCTGATCTGGCAAACCGCCATGAATCGCTACGCGGATCGGATTTGAACGAATAGTTTCACCTTCTGCTTCAGCCTCAGCCACAATCTGAACCGCTCCGGCGATAGTACCACTGTTCAAAACCGTGTAAACATACCCATCACGCGTTGTCATGGTATCAGGATAAATATATTCGCCACCGTTAGGACCGTTTAGAATGTAGAACTTAACCTGTACACGATGCTTTCTATCTACTTTAATCCCGTTGGCATCAGTGACAATAAAATTTAAAACCGCACTTTCGATGAGTCCCGAGCCTTTAATATAAATATGGGTGGTAGTTTGATTTAAAACAGTAATATGCTTTGCCGGTCCACTGGCACGGAGTGTATCGGTAGGATTAATTACCGTATCAGCTCCTACCTGCTGTAAGACCATATCAGGCACCTGAATGGTTTCCCCTACTTTGGCGTTTACAGGAAAGGTTTCCATGGCAAAGCCAACTTTACTGAACTGTAATTCTACTGCGAAGGTAGACTCTTCTCCCGGGTGTTCAAGAGCAAGTGTGTAAGTTCCGTTGGCATCCGTTTTAGCCTGAACAAAAAAATCTTTCGCGACAACCAGTACGCCATCTAAGGGATGAGCAACCTTGGTTTTGTCAAGGTAGAATACACTTCCCTTTAAAGTTGCTACTTTGTCCTGGGTTGAAGTAGTACAGGCAATTGCCAACAAAAGGCTGGCAAATAATATGATTATTAACTTTCGCACATGACCTCCTTTAACTTGCATAGTCCACTTTAATCATGTCAGGTGGGACCAGGTTTCTTTGACGTAATTCATCAAGGCTTTTCTGAAACGTCCTCATTCCAAATTCGCCTCCCATTTGAATTGCAGATTCAATTTGGTGCGTTTTGCCCTCCCGAATCAGATTTCGAATTGCTGGTGTGGCAATCAATATTTCCAGCAGCGCAATTCGATCTGAGCGATGTGCTTGTTTTACCAATCTTTGGGAAATGACGGCTACCAGAGCAGCGGAAAGAATAACTCTAATTTGCTGTTGTTGTTCGGCCGGGAAAACATTAATCACACGATCAACCGTTTCAGCCGCTGAATTTGTGTGTAAGGTAGAAAACACCAGATGACCCGTTTCGGCTGCCCGCAAGGCATTGGTAATCGTTTCCAGATCACGCATCTCACCCACCAAAATGACATCAGGGTCTTCACGAAGAGCGGCTCTGAGCCCTTGTGCAAAACTCGGTGTATGGACTCCAACTTCTCGCTGATGGATCAATGATAATTTCGGCTGATGAACATATTCGATCGGATCTTCTAGAGTAATGATATGATCTTTTCTTAATCTATTTATTTCATCAATCATCGCAGCCAGAGTAGTCGATTTTCCGGAACCAGTGGGACCGGTCACCAGAATTAGCCCCTTGCGGTGTTTTACAATTTCTTTTAAAACCGGGGGCAACATCAATTCATCAATGGTTCTTATCTTTTCCGGAATAACCCTGAAAGATGCACTAATACCATTGGCATGTTTAAAAACATTAACACGAAAGCGGCTTACACCTTTTAAGGCAATAGAAAGATCGACCTCTTCGTTCCGTTCAAATTCAGATTTTTGCTCTGGTCTGAAATAAGGAAAAATAAAATTCCGCAACTCCTCTTTTTTAATGACGGGAGCTTCAATCCTTTTAAGTTCTCCCACCAACCGTACAATCGGTTGCATTCCACTACTAAAATGGATATCAGAAGCATTTTGTTTAACAGCAAATCTTAATATCTTTTCAAAATCCAGAGACATATCGTCCTCTACTTGGTTTCCAAAACTTTACTTGTAATAAAAATGAGCAAATCACTTTTTTCTGTTTTTATGGCCGTATTTTTAAAAAGGTAGCCCAAAATGGGAATTTTACTTAAAAGCCAGATGCCTTCTTCTTGCTGTGATTTAGTTTCTTTTACCAATCCTCCAATGGCAACCGTTTCACCGTCTTTAATCACAACAGACGTTTCAACTTCTCTCACGGAAACGATAGGTTGTGGAGCTTCGGCGGGGCCGGTATAGCCAATAATCTCCTGCATGATTGGATGCAGCTTTAAGGTAATCTTATTGTCTTCGCCCACCACAGGAATAACTTCAAGACGCATACTAACGTCTTTTTCTTTAAAAGAATAAAGATCGCCGGCCACACTTCGCTGGATTTGTGGAATAGGAACCGTAGTTCCGATACGAATAACCGCTTTTTGATTGTTTAAGGTTGTAACTTTAGGATTTGAGATTAACTTGGAGTTACTATTGCCTGCTAATAGGTTTAAAGCGGCTTGTAATTTATCCAATGTCAAAACGCCTAAATGCAATTGTTCCGGCGTCTCCGGTAGCTGGTACCAGGCAGAAAGGATTGTTTGCTGACCGGTTTGGCTTTGCTGACCTTGCTGGCTAATAGGGGCCGTGGTTTCTGCACCCATTACCGATGCTTTTACTGATGTGGGCCATTCTAAACCTAATTGTTTATTTGTCCCTAATAAAGTTTCTATTAAGCGTACTTCAATTTGTACCTGCTTTACAGGGCTGTCCAATTCTTTGATTATTTTATCTATTATTTCCAGATTTTCCTCCAAATCAGAAACAATGAGTACATTGGAACGATCTGCCTCATTGTCCGAAGTTTTCTCAGCTAACAATACTTCGATTTTTCCTTTTGCCGACAAAAATTTACTTAGCGTTGATTTTATTTTGATCCCATCAGTGTATTGCAGGTGATAGATGCGGGTTTGTAACTCACCATAAAGATTTTGCGTTAATGGTTTAATAATCATTACGTCATCTTTTATGATATAGTGATAGCCATTGGGTTTCAACATAAATTCCAGGGCATCTTTTAGGGGTACATTGGTCAATCTTACGTTTACAATTTCTTTGCCTTCGCCCGTAAACACGTAATTAAAGTTATTCTGCTTTGCAAAAATTCTTAGAGCATCATTCAGACGAACACCTAAAAAGGTTGGTGAAACTCTTTGTTCGAGTAATTTCTCAATATTGGTAGCAAAGGCTTGTGAAGACAATATGATGATAATCAATGAAATGCTGAGCCGTTTTAACAATGATGTTTCCATTTATCACTCCCTTTACATATTCGTCAATTTTAAGACTTTTCGTTTTTTTCCATTCCATAAAATGACCGATTTCTCAGAAATTTTAATGACTTTATAACCCTGAATAACATCACCTTCTTTAATAATGCGGTCATTTATCAAGGCCACTGAACCTTCTGGTCTGAAGCTAATGGCCTTTAAGATAAAAATCGGTTCTCTTTTCTTCTTTCTTGAGGATTTTTTAACTACCGGCCTTGGCTCAACAAAAAACGGATCTTCGCCCCAGTGGCTGGTTAATTTCATCTTTAAAACATCAACCGTACTATCAAGGTTTGCTTTCTGCATTGAACTGTCAATCTCTGCAGATGAGCCAGTTTCACCTGAATAGAATCCGATATAAGTTTCTTTGTGCGTAATAAAATCAAAAATTGCATAGGCTAACACAATAGCTAAAACAATAAATAAAATCTTTTGACTTTTGGTAAGTTTCGGTTTTTCCATCTTAATCATTCCACGTATAAAGTTTTGATTCAATTACGGCTTGAATATCATATCCATTTTTATCTAACTTTTCTAAAATAATTGAAACAGGGATCAGATAAAAAGGTAAATTTTCCCATTCTTCTAAAAATCTTCCGATTGAAAGATATCGCCCGACCAGTGTTACACTAAGAGGCAACGGAATAATTTTCTCGTCTTGCTTTTCGAAATAATCCCGGAATCCCGGCGAAAAGTCAACCAATTTTAAATCGTATTTTTTTGCCAGTTCCTGCAAAGCTTTGGTCACTTTTCCCAAATCCTGCTTTCGTACGAATTTACTTTTTTCTTTTTGCAGCCTGTCTTGTTCGGTTTGGTAGCGATTGCGCATATTAACCAGATTTACTTTTGCAGTCTGAGCCATGTGCACTTTACTGTTAAAATCCATTAATTGTGTTTCCAGTTTCGCCAGAGTATCAATCTGCGGAATATAAATGAAATAGTACCACATAAAGCATAGAAATATAACCAACATTAGTTTTATGAAAAATCTTCTTTTCGACATTGCTTACCTCGTTAAAAAGTCATGGTTAATGCAAAACGGATTTTTTTCTGTTCTACATCTTTTTCCTTTTGATCCAGATTAATATTCTTAAATAACTTTAAATTGTTTAAGCTATTAATAAAATCGATTAAGATCACATCACCATTTACCAGATCACCAGAAATTTCACCAGAAAGATTTATAGTAAAATTAGGGACTTCGGCTGAGGTATTTTCATTTTTAAGTTTTCCTTCATTTTGAACCTTACTGAATACCAATGTGTTTAAACGAATCTCTTTGGGCGTTAAGTTGCTAAAAAGGCGCATTATTTCTAAAACAGGAGGTTTTTCTTGAATTTTCTCCTTTAAATTTTGATTTTCCTTCTGCACGTCGCCTATTGATTTCAATAACTTATTGTAAGCTTCTTCAAAAGGATTTAATATAGTGTATTGT
>JAGHBR010000404.1 GCA_021160885.1 Caldisericaceae bacterium | reverse complement strand
TGATGCGCTGAAAAAAAATAAAATTGATTTTGGTTTGTTACCAATTGAAAATTCCATTATGGGTAACATTATTCATACCTACGATTTACTTCTTGAAAACAAACTGACCATCGTTCGTGAAGTAGTAATTCCCATCCACCATTCACTTATTGCCCATCCGCAGGCTACTTTAAATAACATTAAAACCATTTATTCGCATCCGGCAGCCATTGCTCAGTGCGAAGTATTTCTAAGGAAATTTAATCATTGTGATGTACTGCCCACCTATGACACGGCAGGCAGCGTAAAGCTGATTGCTGAAAAGAACCTAACCGACACTGCCGCAATTGCCAGCGCGGAGTCGGCAAAAATTTACGGATTGAAGATTTTACAGGAAAATATTGAAGACTACCCTCACAATCAAACACGATTTGTTCTGCTGTCTGCAGAACCTCTACAAATCGAAAAAGAAGCGTACCTGCCCTGTAAATCAACCATTGTATTTGATACGCTGGACCAACCTGGTATGCTTTATCAGTGTTTGGGAGTGTTCGAAAAATACAAAGTAAACATGACGCAGCTATCTTCACGTCCGCATAAAACCGAGCCCTGGAAATACCATTTTTTTGTGGATATTGATGGTCATACCAATGATGAAAATGTGGCTGCGGGACTGGAAGAAATCAAAAAACTAACCGGTTTCCTTTACATTTGCGGCTCTTATCCCAAGTTCGAAGCCAGTGAATTTGAACCCCAAAAACGAAAAGTAAAAAAGAGTAAAGTTTCCGGGCCTCTGTACAGTCGGGAATACAAGTCTGAACCTACGATTATTGAAGTGGGACAAAATAGAATCGGAGAAGGTCATTTTGTGATTATTGCCGGGCCCTGCAGTGTGGAAGGTCGCCATCAAATGATAGAGAGCGCTAAAATCGTACATGAACATGGAGCTCATCTTTTGCGAGGTGGCGCCTTTAAACCCAGAACCAGTCCTTACAGTTTTCAGGGCCTGGGCGAAGAAGGATTAAAACTATTAAGAGAAGCTGGCGAACTTTTTAATATGCCTACCGTTAGCGAAGTGCTTTCCGTAGAAACCGTTGAGCTGGTTGCTCAATATGTAGATGTTCTGCAAATCGGAGCCCGCAACATGCAAAATTTTGTTCTGTTACGGGAAGTGGGCAAAGTGAATAAACCCGTCCTTTTAAAACGTGGGATGATGGCCACGGTTAAGGAATTTTTGCTTTCGGCTGAGTACATTCTGGCCCAGGGGAATCCCAATGTAATACTGTGTGAAAGGGGCATCAGAACCTTTGAAACCGCTACCAGAAACACCCTGGATATTAGCGCGATTCCATTATTAAAAGAATTGACTCATCTGCCGGTCATTGCCGATCCGAGCCATGCCAGTGGAGTCAGTAAACTAGTAGAACCCCTTTCCCTGGCGGCCGCTGCTGCAGGAGCTGATGGCCTGATGGTAGAAGTGCATTTCAACCCTTCAACGGCTTTAAGCGATGGCCCGCAGGCCCTGGATGAAAAGCAATTTAAACACCTGGTGCAAAGCCTGAAGCCCTATTTAAAATAAGGAATCCTCACTTATGTGTCTCCTCCAGTTGAAGGGAAGGGACTGTTTTTCTTTGCAAGTTGCAGCATGCCTTCTAACGGTTGCGCATGGTGTTAACAATGTTCAACCTTTGCATGCGGGAACGAAGATGGCGTTCCGAAATACCTAACAAACGGGCTGCCTGGGATTGATTGCCATGTTTCAGTTTTAATGCTTGTTCAATCATTGCTCTCTCAAAAGCTGCCATCTTTTCTTCATAACTGTGTGAAAAATCTTTAGGATTAAATATCGATTGTTCGTGTTGTATTTCCAAACCTTGTGGTAGGTCAGCAATGGTAATCACTGGATTACGAGCCAGAACTACCGCCCGCTCAATGATATTTTCCAGTTCTCTGACGTTGCCGGGGAAATGGTAGCGCATCAGATAATCTTGTGCCTCTTTGGAAATGCCGGTAACCGGTTTTTGATTTTCTTTAGCGTATTTTTCAATAAAATGCCGAATCAGCACAGGAAGATCGGCCTTTCTTTCCCGCAAAGGAGGAATGTGAATAGTAACCACATTTAGACGGTAATAGAGGTCTTCACGAAATTCGCCTTTCTGGATCAATTCTTCTAAATTTCGATTGGTGGCGGCAATGACGCGGACATCTATTTTAATGGTCTGGTTTCCGCCCACGCGTTCAAACTCTCCAAATTGTAAAGCACGTAAAAGTTTAATCTGGGTTTGCAGGGGCAGGTCGCCAACCTCATCAATGAACAATGTGCCGCCATGGGCCTGTTCAAAACGACCAATGCGCTGGCTGATGGCGCCGGTAAAGGCGCCTTTTTCGTGTCCAAACAGTTCGCTTTCTAAAAGGCCTGGTGACAAAGCAGCGCAGTTGATAATTACAAGTGGTTTGGAAGAACGGTCGCTGGCATAGTGGATGGCCCGCGCAATCAATTCTTTACCGGTGCCGCTTTCTCCTCTTATCAGTACGGTCGCTTTGCTGCGCGCCACGCGTCCGGCTGTATTCAGAACCGTTTCCATGGCGCCACTCTGTGAAATGATGGCATCAAAGCGGTATTTTTCTTTAAGTTGTTCTTTTAAAATTTTGTTTTCGGAAATCAAATATTGCCGTTCGCGGGCCTTTTTTATTAAAACCTCCAGCGCGTCCAAGTCAATAGGTTTGGAAAGGTAGTCGAAGGCGCCTTCTTTCATTACCTGCACCGCTTCTTCGATCTGGCTGTAGGCCGTAATGACCACTACCGGAATTTCAGGATTAATTTGCTGTGCCTGTTTTACCACTTCCAGACCTGAAATGTCCGGCATGCGATAATCGGTTAAAACCAGATCGACTGGATTGTTCTGCAGAATCTTCAGCCCTTCCGTTCCGGACTCAGCAGTGAAAACGGTATAGTTTCTGCGCTTTAAAAAGGTTTTTAATGAAATCAACTGCGCCGGTTCATCGTCAATAAGTAATATGGTAAAATCACTCATTGTTTGCTCCTTGTTAAAAAATGAGATTTAGATTCAAGCCCCATATCAAATTAGTGTAATCAAACCAATAGCTATTGGACTGATTTTGTACATAATAAATTTGGCCGTCTAAGTTCAATGTCCATTTGTCCTTAACTATAAACTTTTTGCTCAAATTTAAAGCGCAATCTATTTTGGTGTCTCTTCTTAAATTTCCGGATCCTGTGGGATCATTTTCAGAAATGAAAGCCGTTTCTTTAAGGTAACGTTTTCTGTTAAAATTGGAATGAAGTTGTAATTTCCACCGGCCGGGCATTAACCATGTGATTTGTGAGGACCATTCATTGTTTAAATAACTCAATGGATCGTCAAATAACTCATCATCACCTAAATACGACGCATAATTTTGAAACAGCCCGGAAGAAGCCAAATCAAAGCTTTTACGGTATTGAAGATAAACACCAAGTGTCGGCAAAATATTTTGAGCCAGACGGATGGAACATTGCAGTTGATTCAAATTCACCGGATTTGAATTGACAGGGATCGTGCGCGTAATGATTCTTGGTGGCCGTTGATTACGCCCACTACTTCGCCAGTTACTCCAGTCTAAAGTATCATTGATGACAATGTAACGAATTTGGTTCTCGTAATAACGAGAAGCCAGACCAACATTGGCGATTAAAGTTGTTCTGGTGGGTAAGGGCTTGTTAAATTGCCAGTTAAAATAGTTGCTAACACTGGAAAGCGCATCATATTGGTCAAAATTACGCCATTGGAGTTGGTAAGTCCATTGATTCAGTGCAAAATCGCCATCCCGATAAAGTGCCACACTCATGCGAAGTTGTTGGTAGTTGTAAAACTTGTAATCTTCTTTGTTCAAACGCGTAGCCCAGTCTAATGAACCATAAAACTGCCAGATTTCGTTTTTATCAAGAAAAGGGTAATATTCAAGAGAAGTATTCACGAAAGCAAAATTCTGCTGTGTATGTTCTTTGTACCAGTTGTATTCCGGTACAAGGTTAAAACTAAATGGAAAGTTGGGATGCTCATAAACCAGATTAATGGCAAAATTAGAAAGCCAATCGCCTGTTTTTTGCGGAGAACGGTAAAGATTGTCCGTGTAAAAAGTTGAAATCTGCGGCGAAATACTTATCTGAGAAAAACTTCTACTAATTATCAAGAACAGGCAAATTGCAATGATTTTGTTCATATTTTTACCATTTTGGCATTAAATAATTCGTATTTTCATTTTACGTTGTCAATACAAATTACATGCCATTGAGCTCAAAAACAAATTTTTGGCCAAATTTTCGACAATTAGGTCGTAATTTAGTCAGGTAGGTCGAATATTTTGAATAATTTTTATTTGAGACGAATTGTACTTTTTTTTAGAATAAGTAATGAATGAAGAATTTACATCGGGGGAAGAGTTGTGAAATTAGAAGTACCGCAATCAGCTAAAAATTGGCTCTCTTTAACGGGAGCGATGATTGCTTTTGTGGCATTATTTCTTATCATTTTTTTGTTGATTATTTCGTGGTTGACCGGGGCAGGAGGTACCTATTTAGGATTAATTACCTTTATTTTATTACCCGGCCTTTTAGTTTTGGGTTTGATTTTAATACCGGTAGGCATGTTCCTATCGCACAAGAAGAAGCTGGTTGTTGAGAAAAAATGGCCGGTAATTGACTTAAATCAAAAGCCCCAGCGCAATGCATTAATGATCTTTGTCTGGGGAACAGCAATTTTTATTTTGTTGACAGCGGTTGGCAGTTATGAAGCGTTTAGGCTTACTGAGTCCGTTGTATTTTGTGGAGAATTGTGTCACGAAGTTATGCGACCCGAGTACACGGCTTACCAACATTCTCCTCATGCCCGTGTAGCTTGTGTAGAATGCCATGTAGGCGAAGGAGCAGATTGGTATGTGCGTTCCAAGCTGTCCGGGCTGTATCAGGTTTACTCTGTTACATTTAATAAATATCCGCGCCCCATTCCTACACCTATCCACAACTTACGTCCTGCCCGTGAAACCTGTGAGAGATGTCATTGGCCACAAAAATTTTATGAACATAAACTGCGCACCGAATACCATTATTTACCTGATGAAGAAAACACAAAATGGACCATCCAGCTAACCATGAAAATCGGTCCCGAACATTCCGCTTTAGGTTTGCAGGAAGGTATTCACTGGCATATCAATCCGGATGTGCGTGTTGAATACATCGCCACCGACAGCGCCAGACAGACAATCCCATGGGTGCGCTACCGCAATTTAAAAACAGGAGAATCGGTTGTTTACCAGGATCCGGAGGAACCTATCGAAGGCGATCTTAGCAATTATGAAATACGAACCATGGACTGTATGGATTGTCACAACCGACCTTCGCACCAGTACAATCCACCGGCTTTATTTATTAACGAAGGCATGACGGCCGGAGACATTCCGGTGCGATTACCGGAAATCAAAGCGCAGGCCATTGAAGTGTGTGACCAGGCCAAAGATTTATCTGATACTCCAACAGCGTTCGCTTTTATCGATAGTGTGATTACCACTTACTATCAGGAGAATTACCAGGAAATTTACGAATCGGATTCTTTGCTGGTTAAACAGGCCGTTCAGGGCATACAAAAGTATTTCTCCCGAAATAACTTTCCTGAAATGAGAGTCAACTGGTCTCATTATCCGAACAATATTGGGCATCTTGAATTTAATGGTTGTTTTAGGTGTCACAATGACCAGCATGCCAGTGAAAACGGACAGGTGATTTCGAAAAATTGTGAACAATGCCATGTGATTAATGCTCAGGGACCAGAAGATGATTTTGAAGCAGCAAAAATTGGACAGTCAATTGAATTTCGTCATCCTGAAGATATTGGTGAAGATTGGAAGGAGTTATTGTGTACAGAGTGCCACACCGGTCTGGCACCTTAATCGGTACTTGCCTGGAGCTGTTCTTTGGCCTGGATTAGCCCTAATTTTTTTAATTCACTAACAATTTTGTTCTTACTGAACGGTTTTACGATGTACCCGTTACAACCAAGATTAATTGCCTTTACGACTACCTCAGCATCATTAGTTGAACTTACCATCAGGATTTTTGCCCGATTCTTGATCGGAATGTGATTCAGTTTTTCCCCGGCTCGGATATTTTTTAATATTTCAAGACCATTAATACGGGGTAAATTGATATCAAGGCAGATTAAATCAAAAAATTTTTTAGATTGAATAGATTCCTGGAATTTTGATAGAGCCTCTTGCCCGTCTTTCGCAAAGGACAGCTCACCATAGGGCTCCAAAAGTTTACCAAGTAATTTTTGCATTAGTTGAACATCTTCAGCAATCAGAATTCGCATTTTGGCCCTCAAATGTTTTTTTGCTTCTTATTATAATACTCGGCTTTTGCTGTAAAAATTTAAATGCAATTTAGAACTGAACTAAAAATGATCAGCCATTACTCAAGAGCAGGGATCAATTCCATGGGAATGGGACCAAGGTCAGAAGCCGAACAATTTTCTCGCGCCTGTTCCGGCATTTTAGCACCGGGAATAGCGGTTTGGCAGGCCGGATGACTTATACAAAAGCGTAAACTGACCTGAGCCATGGACTGATCCGGAAAATGCTCAAATAGCGGTTTTACCTTATCCAGGCTTTTGAAATATTCTCCCATTCTTTCTGGTGAAAGATTCATGCGTCGGTGGTCATCCTCGCTGAATTTGCTGTTGCGGTTGAACTTGCCGGTTAAAAAGCCAAAGAGCAATGGAATGCGTACAATAACTCCAATGCCAAATTTCAATGCTTTGGGGAAAAGAATTTTTTCTGCTTCACGCTCCAATAGATTATAGCGTACCTGAATGGAATCCAGAATGTCAGGATGTAAATCCAATAGGTGGGCCTGTTCAGTTTCTTTAAAAGATTGAATACTAAGGCCGGCGTGCAGAATTTTGCCCTCTTTTTTAAGTTGTTCCAGCGCTTCCCAGGGTTCATCCTGTTTCAGTTTGTCCAGGTTCGGGCTATGGAGCTGCAAAATGTCCAACGCTTCAAGGCCAAGCCGCTTTAGGCTTTGTTCTGCAGCAAACAGAATGTAGTCTTTTTTGTAATTCTGTCGAATGGGACCATAGCCCTGGTCATCTTCTTCACTGGCAAAATAAAAATCATTACCCGCTTTGGTGGCAATGATGATGTTCTTTTTGCCCCGTTTTTTAATGATTTTGGCAATTAATTCTTCTGAATGACCGAAGCCATAAACATCGGCGGTGTCGATCAGGGTAACGCCCTGATCAATGGCCTCATTTAACGCGCGAAGGGATACTTCGTCATCTGTTTTGCCCCAGTTCATGCCGCCAATGGCCCAGGCGCCAAAACCAATCGTTGAAACCATCGGCCCTCGTTTGCCCAATTGTTTGTATTGCATAGTTTATTCCTTTTTACAAGTTGTTTCTTAAAACTATACTTTCTTAAAATTTGATGCAAAATTAAATGACTTTTACAAATTAATTCCCTTTAATAACGGCTTTTGATGCGCTCCTCTGCATTGCTTGTTAATTTATGATTTCTGAAACCAAGGCTTATGCCTCTGTCACTTTATCCCTTAATCTCTTAATTATCCACCTAAGTCGATGCATTCCAGAGAATTTCTATTTAGCCACATCCCAAAGATTAAAAAATACGAAACTCGAATTTCGAAACATGAAATCTTCTTCCGTATTTCCGGTTAGGGAAGAAGTAAAGGGATCATGTCTCTGATGCCCAAAATAAATCAGTTCTTTGACAATTTTCATTTTAAACTTTGTTTTTTCGACCCATCCCAACCTCGGCTTCGCCTCGGCCACCCTTCCCTGCCAGCAGGGAAGGGAATCAATTTTTTCGCTGTCGAGCCAATTCCCTCTAATCAAAGCTTCCCTTTGACAAAGGGAAGGGAGTCAGAAGGATGGGGTTTAAACCACTTTAAAGACGCACCTTTTTACTATTTACCCTTCAACCCTTAACTCTTAACTTTTAGCTCCATTCAACCAAAATACCCTTAACTCTTATACTCTTACACCTTTACACCATTAACTCTCTAAACCTCCGCCGACCTCATTTTAACAGATCTCTTGAATTATTTTGACCAGGTATGATTTAGATTCTTACCCAATGCGCTTCAATTTTAATTTGAACAACATCTTTATTCTCAATAGATTATTGAATGTATGAATGGTAAAGAGTTTAAAACGTCTCGTCGAAAAGCTTTACAGATTATCTCTTCAGCCATTGTCGGGCTAGTGACCTTTATAACGGCTCGTTTTACAAAGTCTTTGCTGCCCGCCAGGCGACGATTGAAAATTGAGATGCGCTCCGATCAAATACAAGTAGAACATGAAATTGTCGTTTTACGTATCGGGCAAAAAATTGATGTGCTGTCCCGAACCTGCCCGCATTTGGGTTGTAAAGTGAAATTGGATCAAACAGGGCAACGATTTATTTGTCCCTGCCACGGCAGTCAGTTTAGTCTGGACGGAAAATATTTGCAAGGCCCAGCCAAAAAGAATTTAAAACATCTGCCCTTTGAACGAAGCTCTCAACCTTCAACCATAGTGGTGTCCCTGTGAATTACGATCAATTGTTTCGCAATCGTTACTGGTTGCCAAAATTAGGTGAAATTACGCTGAGTAGTTTAATAATTGCGCTGATTAGTGGAATTCTGATCATTCCCGGTTTTCGATCAGCCGCCGCACCTTTTGAAAGTGTCAGTGCTATTGTTAACAGTGGCTTGTTTGGCCATTTCCTACATAGTTGTCATGCTTATGCGGGTGATCTATTTTTAATCGCCCTGCTTTTGCATGTGGTAGAATGTTTATTGAAACAATCGTTTAAAAGCTATCACTGGAAAAGTTGGTTGTTGTAATGGACCCCAAAAGTCAAGACAATTTTAAGCGGCATTTTTGAGATAGTATTCGCGCAAAAATTCATTAGGACTCCTACCATTTAAAGCTGAATGCACATAATCATTGTTGTAAAATTCAAT
>JAGHBR010000164.1 GCA_021160885.1 Caldisericaceae bacterium | reverse complement strand
TTCTATCTCTTTAGCTTACAAAAATTCTAATATTGATGAAAAATAGTAGTTTTCACTCTCAAAGTAAAAATGTAAGCGTGTAAGAGTAAAATTCATTCAACGAAATCTTTGAAAAAATCATTAAGAATGGCCTTCCCGCGTAGGTGGGAATCTCTAAGTTATTGTAAATATTAGATTACGCATCAAGTGCGGAATAACAGGTTTGGATAATCCCCGATTTTTTCAAAGGTTTCTCAACATTTATCACTCAAAATTCAAAATTTTTGATAGAACGGCACAAATTTCTATTAGAGTTTAAACCCCTGAGAACTACTTTCAAAATATTCATCTCATCTAATCAACACGAAAAGATTGATTTAAATTATTCTTTTAAGAAAAAACGGCTAAAGGTCGATTAATAAAACAGATTAACCAGAGGTTGAGATTTGAGATTAAAGCGATTAATGCACAAAAAGCGTCATCTTCTAAATCATGCTGTTTTTAAAGCTACTGTGATTATTGGTCTCAGCGCCATAGTGATTGGATTTCTGATTTATTTTTTAGAAGGGAAAGTTAACAATAATTTTTCCTCGATCAGCGATGGGATCTGGTGGTTCTTTGTCACTATTTCTACTGTGGGTTACGGAGACAAAGTACCATCAACAGGTTTGGGGCGATTTTTAGCCATTGTCGTAATGTTATTTGGCGTGGCCATATTGTCAGTCATCACGGCTACTATTTCTTCCATCTTTGTAACACAAAAATTAAGGGAGGGCAAAGGTTTGCATGAATTAAAATTAAACAATCATTTATTAATCTGTGGTTGGAGCAGGCATTGCGATGAAATTTTAACGACCCTGGAAAAACGTTCCAAGGAATTTTCAACCATTGTCCTGATAAATCAATTACCTGAAGAAACTATTGAAGAAATACTAGCCAGATACGAAAAAATAGACTTACGGTTTGTTCGTGGAGATTTCACCAAAGAATCCATTTTATTAAGAGCTTCTGCCAAACAGGCCAAAGCGGCCATCATTGTGCCAGATATTAGCAATCCGATGAACAAACAAAGTGACGAACGCACCATTCTGGCAACTTTAACCTTAAAAACGTTAAATACAAAAATTAACGTGGTAGCCCACATTATTGATCCAGAGAATTACGCTCATCTGAATAAAGCACGCGCAGATGAAATTGTGGTTAGCGATGCCTTTACCGGTCACATTCTGGCCCATCATATCTTAACGCCCGGAATTCCACGATTTTGGGAACAGGTATTTAATGAAGATTCGCCAGTTGCCCTGCAGCAATATCCCATTCCTAAATCTTTAGTTGGTAGTACCTATTTGGAATTAACAGCACATTGTCGACAAATCATGCCAGATGGCATTTTATTGGGCCTGGTAGAAATGAATGTACCTTTTGATTTAAATTCCCTCCTAAGTTCAGATTATTCCTATTTAGACGAATTTATCTTACGTAAATTTAAAGAAGCTGGTTTAGGCAGCGAGCAGGAAAAAAAGGTAAAAATTCAATTAGCGCCCCGTTCCGACACCATTTTAAATGAATCACAATATTATTTAGTTTTAGAGAGAAAAAAATCATGAAAGCCTCAAAAATTGATCCGTTTTTGCTCGAAAACCTGCAATTCTTTAAACATGTTCGTTTATTTTTCGAATTAAATGATGAACAAGTAAAGAGCGTTTTAAAAGAGATGAAAGTGGAAAAGTTTCCACCAGATTTTTATTTAATGAAAGAAGGCTCAGTTGGTGACAAAATGTTTATTTTAATCAAAGGCCGGGTCGAAATTTCTAAGTCGTTAATATTGCCTGAATGGCTACACATGTTTGATAAACAGGAAAAATCGTTACTTCATTTTTCCGAAAAGGATTTTCCTTTTTTTGGAGAGATGGTTATGTTAGGAGATAATTCAAAGAGATCGGCCAGCATCATTACAAAAAGCGAATGTGTTTTGGCCAGTTTAAGCAAAGTTTCCTTCGATAGAATAGTTGAAACAGATGCATCCTTGGGAAAAACGCTTTTTAAAAACATGGCCTGTGAACTGTCAGAACGTTTGCGTAAAGCAAACCGGGACATTTTAAAATTAACAACAGCTCTTTCTATTGCACTAAAAGGATAGTAGGCATTGTAATGAGAATAGGGAAGTTCAAATTTAAAAATGAGATTCATTACTTTAATTACATCATGCACCGCTATTTTCGGCGTACGCCCCCTATTCCAACTCATATCTATTTACAATTTGACAAACCCGAAGACGAGGTTGTTCTGTTAAAAAAATTAATTGCCACAAATTGCCACTTCCCTGCTATTTTAAATGTTCTGGCCCATGACCCCAATGATGAAGTCAGAAATGCTGTTTATCAGTCCACTTACTGGCAATTGGTAGGGCGCTATCAGGATATTCTTGGATTTGGCAAGCGCGAACGAAAGGCTTTTGCCCGGCATGAAGACAGACACAATATTTTCATTTTGCTGATGTTTGAAGATGATCCCGAAGTTTTTACAGAAGTACTTAATAATCCGGCTATTTCATTAACTATGTTGGTACGCTACATTCAGCTTTTACAAAAGAGGGGACGTGGAAAGCGCGATGAACATTTTTTGCGTTTAGCCCGCCAGGCTTTAGCACGCAAAAAAGATCAGATTTTAAAACTTTCTTTGTTGCAAAGATTAGTACGAGACCCGGACTCTCCTAAAAATGTGGAAGCTATTCTTCCCTTTCTTTACAAAGAAGACTCCATGTTGAAGCAGGCTGTTTTCAATACCCTGCGCCGCGTAAATCAAGACATTTTAAAACATGTGATTAACACAGCTGTTACCGATAAAAATTTTAGCAATCCGCTCCATCAGTACAAAGCGATTTCTTTTCTACTGGAAATTATTCAAAGACGTAGAGAAAGTGATAAAATTAGATATGCAGAAGATCCGGCCATCTTTTTACCTCATGATGAATATTTGTGGAAATTATTAATTCGTAAAAAATTAAATATTGTTAAAAGCTGTGCAGAAAATTTAGCTGATTTTAACAATATTCTTATTTTAACCTATTGTCATGTCGATAAAGATTCACAAATTCGTTCACTAGCTAATAAAATTCTTTCTATAGAAGATCTTCTTGAAATTGCCCGCGACATTACAACCCCAATAAGAATTTTCAAAGAAATCATCAATGTGTTAGAGGGCCACTTTGACGAGACGGTAGTGACTAAAATTCAAGAACTTAGAATGCTGGAAAGTGAGCGTTTAAAAGAAGCTCTTCATGAAATGGAAAAAACCGTTGAGGCTTACTTTGATATCATTTTTCAATCACTGGGCTATGATAAAATCAACGATTTTCGAGCGGTAATCAGCACATTCGATTTTGTTAACAAGCAAATTAAGAAGTACGAAGATAAATTGGAAGCACGTATCAATTCCGAATTAATCACATTAAAAGAAACCACTTCAACAATTAAGACGATTTTCCAGGAATGGATTGACAAAATTTATTACGAAACAACTAGCAGGACTTTAAACGAATTGGAGTACGTAAAAGACAGTATTGAAGAAATAATACACCTAAAAGATTTACATCACTTAACTTTACGCCCGGGTACTCCGGAAGACATAGAATCAAATATCCGCTTTAAAGCGCATAAGATATGGCAAAGCGCTATCAGCATTTATCTTGGTCGTCTGAGAGATTTGTCAGAAATGTTGCAAAGAAAAACCTTAAAATTGGCTCGTGTTTATTTCAAAAATCAAAATTTTATTAAAGATTTTAAAGAAGCCTTATCCGAACTTGAACGAGACTACAAAGAGCAGATTAGTTGTAAATTGACAATTCCCTGCCGCAGATGTAATCGAAGAGGCTGTGCAGCCGAGCGGTTTCTGCAGGAAAATTATTTCTTAATTGAGCAATTAATTGATAACTTTGGCGAATATTTTAATGGTGAAACAGCTTTAGGAGAAATAATTGGCGCTACCCAGCTTGACGGATGGCATGCACCTCATAAAAATTAAAAAGGCAAAAACATTAAATCGTTTGGCTGTACAGCAGCTATAACTTGCATTTCATCGAACTCCGATGTCAATGAACATGATTAAATGCAGACCAGCTAAATGAAAATTATTTTCTTTTTCAAATTAGTAAACCATGTTTACTTTAATAAACTTTTCAG
>JAGHBR010000016.1 GCA_021160885.1 Caldisericaceae bacterium | reverse complement strand
TTTTACCAGCATTTCTCCCCATTTAATTGTTTTGCATATTAAAAATATTTATCTTTTACAATATTAAGATTAGCTAAATTTAAAAAGGTTTCATCATGTCTGACCTCATGCGCCCCATTTCATTTAGCAACTTAATGCAATGGATTTTGGATGAATGGCAGGGCAAGGGTAGTATTTTTGATTACCCACTGCCTAAAATTTTTATTAAAAAACCTGATCATCAGCATCCTTTTTTAGATGGAAAACTTGAAACACCATTAGGCCCGGCGGCCGGCCCCCATACGCAAATGACGCAAAACATTGTGACGGCTTATCTGGCAGGTGGCCGCTTTTTTGAATTAAAAACCGTACAAAAACTGGATCAGTTAGAAATTCCCCGACCTTGCATTGAAGCGCAAGATGAAGGCTACAATGTGGAATGGTCACAGGAATTACGTTTAGAGCAGTCGTTGGACGAATATATCAAAGCATATTTTGCACTTCATTTTTTAAAAACGCTTTTACCTACAGCTGTGCGGGGAGAGGGTGGCTTCATCTTTAACATGAGCGTTGGCTATGATCTGGAGGGGATTCAAACGCCGCGCATGGATTATTTCATCAATAGTTTGCATAATGGTGGGGGAGAAGGACAATTTGAAACCTATCGCCGATTCATGCTGGACTGGCTGCAAAATCAGCATGTGCAACGTAAAATAAAAGATCTAATGTTTCTAAGATCAGATTTTAAGGTTGACCATTTGTTTACGACCTTTGAGAATCTGTCCCCGGAAATTTCTGCGTCGGTTACGGTTTCGACCATGCACGGTTGCCCGCCACAGGAAATCGAAGCTATTTGCCGTTACTTGTTGCAGGAAAAAAAGCTGCACACTTATGTTAAATTAAATCCCACACTATTGGGCTATGCACAGGTCAGGGAAATACTTCATGAATTAGGCTATGGTTACATGGAGTTGGATCCTGTCTCTTTTGAACACGATTTGCAGTACCGCGAGGCAGTGCCCATGATTCGTCGTTTACAGCAATTGGCACAACAACAGGGCAGGGTGTTTGGCATTAAACTTTCCAATACGCTTGGGGTTAAAAATGTTTTGGGACGCTTACCTGGCGAAGAAATGTACCTTTCCGGAAGGGCATTATTTCCCTTAACCATTCATCTGGCTCAAAAGCTGGCTCACGATCTGCAGGGAAACATTCAAATTTCATTTTCCGGAGGCGCCTCCATGCACAATGTGCAGGAAATTCTGGAATGTGGTATTTTTCCGGTCACAATGGTCACAGATTTACTCAAGCCCGGCGGCTACCAGCGGCTACAACAAATGGCTGTTGAAATTGATGGCCTGCCCTGGGAAAGCTGGCTGAAAGGTGAAGTGATTAATCTGAGCAAATTAGACGCCCTTGCGCAAAAATCCTTAAAAGATGAATATTATCGCAAGGCCAGACGTCAGGTGGACAGCATCAAAATAAACAAATCTTTACCGCTTTTTGATTGTTACCTGGCGCCGTGCAAAGAAGCCTGTCCTATCCATCAGGATGTGTCTGCCTACATTCGCCTGGTGGAAGAGCGTCGCTATCTGGATGCCTTGCAGGTTATTTTGGAAACCAATCCCTTGCCCCACATTACCGGCTACATTTGCGACCATCAGTGTATGTTTCATTGCACGCGCTGGGATTACGAAGATCCCGTGTACATTCGTGAAATGAAGAAAGTAGCTGCTGAACAGGCCTGGAATTCATTTCTGGAAAAATTTGGTTCACAACTTAAACCCGAAAAAACAAATGGCATTAAAGTAGCCGTTGTAGGGGCTGGACCTGCCGGTTTGTCTGCCGCTTATTTTCTGGCCCGTGCCGGATTTGAGGTAACCGTTCTGGAAAAGGAACAACAGGCCGGGGGAGTCGTACGCAACGTTATCCCTGATTTCCGTTTGCCACAATATGCACTTGACCGTGATGTAGATTTGATTCGACGCCATGGGGTTCAATTCCAGTTTGGTGTAAAAAATGTAACAATCGAACAGTTGAGAGCACAGGGCTTTAAGTACATTTTTTTAGCTATAGGTGCTGGTAAATCAAGGTCATTACATTTACAACCTGCCCATGGACTGGCGCTGGATGCGCTTGAATTTTTACGTGCATTTAAGCAAAATAAACCCGTGCAATTAGGTAGACGGGTTGCTGTGATTGGCGGTGGAAATTCGGCCATGGATGCTGCCCGGGCTGCCCTGAGAATTGACGGGGTGGAAAAGGTTTACATCATCTACCGTCGTACCGAGCAGTACATGCCTGCTGATCGTGAAGAATTTGATGCTGCTCTGCAGGAGGGCGTGGTCTTCAAAGAACTGCTGCTACCGGTGGCTTTTGAAGAAGGACGATTAACCTGTCAGAAGATGGCCCTGGCCGAAGTGGGGCCGGATGGTCGTCGCACGGTTAAACCGATTCCCGATGCCTTTGAAACGCTTGAAATAGACGCTGTGATTTCGGCCATTGGCGAGCAGGTGGATGAACAGTTTTTGAAAGAAAATGGGATTGTTTTGGATCTGAAAAGTAAGGAACAGGTTTTGGTAGAAACCAACCTGCCGGGCGTGTTTATCGGCGGTGACGCGCTGCGAGGTCCATCTACTGTGGTAGAATCCATTGCCGACGGCAAACAGGTGGCTGAATTAATCATGAAAAGAGAAAAGGCCAGTGCAAGTACCAATTTTCCCTCTAAGATCAAGATCGATACCGTCCAGTTAAATTGGGACCTCATAATTCGTAAGGGACAAATCGTTCCCTTAAACAATGAAGCCACAGCAGAGGCTGCACGATGCCTTAGCTGCGACTTTGTTTGTGACAAATGCGTGGAAGTGTGTCCAAATCGAGCTAATGTGACGCTGTTTGTAGGAAGTCATGGCAAGTTTAAGGATGTGACGCAAATTTTGCATCTTGACGGACTTTGTAACGAATGCGGTAATTGTGAAACGTTTTGTCCTTACCAGGGAAAACCGTACAAAGATAAAATCACCCTGTTCTGGAGCAAGGAAGATTTTGAAAATAGCGCCAATGATGGTTTTTTTATTGAAAAAGAAGATGAAAGGCTGCATTTTAGGGTGCGCTTTCAGGGCGAGTCTGACAGGGTAATATTTAATGAAAATGGTGAACTCCAAAGCGAAACACTATTTAGGCAAAAAGAGGCGTTTCCCTTACTGCAGAAAATGATTCAATCGCTGGTGAAAAATCACCGCTATTTGCTGAATTTTAAGTAGATTTACTCTCCTTCAATACTTACGAAATTAAAGGACCAAACCCTTTGTTCAATGATTCAAGAGCCTCGTGCTCTGATGCTTGTCCTTTTCTTATTTTTCTTCATTCAATTCCTGGGCAGTGACTTCAACCGCCTCAATGATCTGTTTGTAACCGGTGCAGCGACACAGATTGCCGGCAATTGTTTCTTTAATCGTTTCTTCATCGGGTTTTGGATTTTCTTGCAACAGGGCGTAGGAAGACATCAACATGCCGGGAATGCAAAAGCCACACTGCACCGCGCCGTGTTCCAGAAAGTTTTTTTGCAAGGGATGCAGTTCCTGTCCTTTAGCCAGACCTTCCACGGTGGTGATTTCAGCTCCATCTGCCTGGCCAATCAGAATGAGACAACTGTGCACTGCCTGCCCGTTCAGCACCACGGTACAGGCTCCGCATTCGCCGACAGAACAGCCTTCCTTGGCGCCGGTCAGTCCTAAATCTTCACGCAGTACATCCAATAAGCGGCGATTGGCTCGAGTCTTTAATTTAACTTGTTGCCCATTAATTTTGAATTGAACTGAAATTTCCTTCATCACTACTCCATAACTTTAAAAAATTTCAAGCATTGCTCGAAGTTAATTGCTTTAACAATGCAAAAATCATTTGCTGTACAACCGGTAGCTTGTAGGCTGTAGACCAGCGCAGGCCGGTAATCTCCAGAATTTTTTGTCCACTTGCAATGGCTATTTCTTTAAACAGATCTTCATTTGCAGATTGTCCGATGATCATCTTTTCAAGATCATGCAAACGCATTCCAATGGGAGTAACAGCTCCTGATGCCAGCCTGAAATCGTCGATCACCGTTCCATCCAGTTTTAGCAAAATGGCCAGCGTAATGCGACTGATGGCCACACCACGCCGCCGACCCAGTTTGTAAAACTTGCCACGGTAGCCCTGACCGGGGACGGGTAAAATAATCTCTTTGACCAGTTCGTCGGCTTGAAGTTGTGTTTGGTATGGTTTTAACAAAAACTTCTCCAGCGGCATTTGACGCGTATTGTTGAGCGATTGCAGCACGATTTGCGCATCGTAAACCAGTAGCGGAGGAACGCTGTCTGCGCAGGGTGCGTTGTTGACAAAATTTCCGGCAATAGTGGCCCGGTTTCGAATTTGCACACTGCCGATTTTTTGCGCAGCCTGAGCCATTAAGGGGAAATTTTCCGTAATTAATGGATGTCTGCTGATCTGGCTAAAAGTGGCTGCCGCGCCGATGTGAAGGCCGTCTTCTTTGTGTTCAATGGTTGTCAATTCCGGCAACTGACCGATGTCGATCAAAACTTTAATTTGACGAAAGCGCTGTGAATTGATATGAAAACCTGGAATGATGTCGGTGCCTCCGGCAATGGGGCGCCCGTCTTCTTTAAACTTTTCCAGTGCTTGTAACGCTTCTTCCAGCGACTGGGGACGGATGAAATCGATTTCTGGAATCATCAGGCGCTACCTCGTTTTTTAGATTTGGGGTAAAGTTTTCTACGTAGTAAAATTTCTTCCAGATTAAGGGGCAAATGAAAATAACGTTGCCCGGTTGCATTGCGTACGGCGTTGGCGATGGCCGCTGCGGTTAGTTCGAGCGTTGGTTCGCCCAGGGATTTGCCTCCCCAGGCGCCATGATTATCCTTGCCCTGCACAAAAATCGGTACGATTTCACCAATATCTTTGCTGGTGGGAATCAAATAC
>JAGHBR010000156.1 GCA_021160885.1 Caldisericaceae bacterium | reverse complement strand
GTTCCCAGAATTGAATAAGGTTTCTAAATCCCCTTCTCCTTTTTTCTTTTTTACAAACTCTATTTGTTCTTGTAGCAATTCTTCATAGGTGTCGGTTTCGACCTGACGGAAAACACCTAATGGAGTTGGCAAATCCGGTTTGTCGGTCAAACTGGCCAGACCAAATTCAATTTCTGCACTCAGGCTGCGTTCATCATGAACGACCAAATCTTTGGGCGGATTTGCTTCATCGTAAGGAACAACCTCAAAGCGACTACAACTCCATTTGAGCACCTTATCATGATTTTTGCCAAAGACATAAGGTTTGTCGTGTTCCATATACAATGCCCGGTCATCCTTCGTGTCTTTACTGTACAATTCTTCGAAAGCGCCATCATTAAAAATGACACAGTTCTGATAAATTTCAACAAAAGAAGTCCCTTTGTGTTCTGCGGCCCGTCTCAGAATTTCTGCCATGTGTTTTGGATTGCGATCAATAGTTCTGGCTACAAAAGTTGCACCGGAGGCTAATGCCATCAAAACCGGATTAAAGGGATTTTCCAGTGTACCGTAAGGCGACGATTTGGTTATTTGCCCTTTAACAGAGGTTGGTGAATATTGCCCTTTAGTCAAGCCGTAAATCCGATTATTGAACAGAATAATGGTTACATCAATATTCCTTCTGCAAAGGTGAATGAAATGGTTACCGCCAATACTCAACCCATCCCCATCACCAGTAATGATGAAAACCTTTAAATCAGGATTAGCCAGTCGAATACCAGAAGCGATCGTAGGAGCGCGGCCATGAATGCTGTGCACTCCATACGTATTCATATAATAAGGGAAGCGACTTGAACAACCGATCCCGGACACAAAGACAAATTTTTCCTTTGGAATGCCCAGTTCTGGCAAGACTTTTTTCATCTGGGCATAAATGGAATAATCTCCACAACCCGGACACCATCTGGGTTCCGATTTCGAAGCAAAATCAGCCGGTGTCAGTTTTAATGGCTGAGGAATTACTTTATCTTGATTACTCATATTTGACTCCTTTTGAAATTATTCTTCCAATGCCTTTTCAATAGCTTCTACCAGTTCATGGGTTACTAAAGGTAACCCACGCACACGATTGAAACCTTTGGCATCAACAAGATATTTTTCGCGAATGATTTTAACCAACTGACCAAGATTTATTTCCGGAACCAGAATATTCTTAAAATTATGAATGTATTTTTCAAGAGTAGCCGGGAATGGATTAATCCATCGTAGATGCATCCACGAGACCTTTTTGCCTTTTTTACGCACTTCTTCGAGTGCAGTATAAACGGTACCAAAAGTACTTCCCCAGCTGATGACCAGTAAATCACCTTCCGGTTCACCATTTATTTCAGGCTGTTCAATATACTTATTAATACGTTTAACTTTCTCTGCACGTATGCGAACCATACGGTCATGATTGTCGGGATCATAGGAAACATCACCAGTTTCGTCTTTTTCCAGGCCACCAATATGGTGTTCAAACTTAGGTGTTCCAGGAAGAGCAATCATCCGGGCAAGCGTTTCTGGATCGCGTTTGTAAGGCATAAAATTCTCAGGATCAGTGGCATAATGGATTTCAATTTCCGGAATTGAATCTGGCTCGCGAATCAACCAGGGTTCGGCCCCATTAGCAATATAGCCGTCCATTAACAAAAATACAGGTGTGGAGAACATGAGGGCAATACGTGAAGCTTCCAGCGCTGCGTCAAAACAATCGGCCGGACTTTTAGCGGCAATGATCGGAATTGGCGCCTCTCCGTTTCGCCCGTACATGGCCTGCAATAAATCAGCCTGTTCGGTTTTGGTAGGCAAGCCGGTACTTGGCCCGCCACGTTGTACATTAACCACTACCAGTGGCAGCTCGGCAATTACGGCAAATCCCAAAAATTCAGTCTTTAAGGCTACACCCGGCCCACTTGTGGTAGTAATGCCCAGAGCGCCGGCATAGGAAGCCCCAATCGCCGAACCAATTCCAGCAATTTCGTCTTCGGCCTGAAAAGTCTTTACATCAAAATTACGATATTTAGCCAATTCATGTAAAATTTCACTGGCTGGCGTTATCGGGTAGCTGCCTAAAAAAAGTTCTTTATGAGCTTTTTTTGCTGCAGTAATAAAACCAAGCGCCACAGCTTCATTGCCTGTCATGTTACGGTATTTACCAGGTTTCTTTTTTGCTTTTTCCACGCGATAGCTGGTATGAAATAGCTCAGTAGAAAGAGCGTAATTGTAGCCGGCATTCAGCGCACGAATGTTGGCTTCGGCTATCTCAGGTTTATCTTTGAACTTTTCTTTGATCCAGTTGATAGTCGGCTCCAGCGGATGACTGAACAGCCAGAAGGTCATTCCCAGCGCAAAAAAGTTTTTGGAACGATCTTTTTCCTTAACCGAAAGTTTTAAACTTTCAAGAGCCTTACGTGTTAAAGTGGTAATTTGTACAGGAAAAACCTGATAACCAGACAAAGAACCATCTTCTAAAGGATTGGTTTCGTAACCAGCCAGGGTTAAATTTCTCCCTTGAAAGGAATCGGAATTAATAATTAAGATGCCACCTGGCCTTACTAATTTTAAATTCACTTTTAAAGCCGCCGGATTCATGGCGACTAACACATCGGGCTGGTCTCCCGGAGTATGGATTTCTGTACTACCAATCTGAATTTGAAATCCGGAAACTCCAAAAAGAGTACCGGCCGGTGCGCGGATTTCTGCAGGGTAATCAGGCAGAGTCACCAGTTCATGCCCTTCTTTGGCTGTTGTGCTCGTAAACTGCATTCCCGTTAGCTGCATTCCATCTCCAGAATCGCCAGCAAAGCGAATGGTTACGCGTTCTAATACTTTGGATTCTTTTTTCTCCATTTGTAGAAACCCCTGTTTCTTTGTAATACGTTTTTATGGTTTTTGTTAATACTAATACCCCCCCACAAGCAATTTTTTAACTAAATTCTTTAACCTCCAATAGTTTATTTTACTTATGAGGCCAAATTTAACTGTTTTAATTATTGAAACCAAAATTTATTTGCCGCTTTTTTTCAACCTGATTTAATTATTTTTATCACAAAGATTTGCCTCTGACACAGCACCAAATTTCAAATTGAAAGGCTATCTTCAAAATCATTCATTAAATCTTAAATCGGAAATTTTAGATTTAAAAAATCAGAATACATTCTGTAAAAATCTTTCAAAATTTAAAATTAAACAGCCTTTGAGTGTGCGTTGCACATGGGAAACTTTATAATTGAAACATTTAATTTTTTTATTTAGTTTGAAACAATGGTATTGTCAAACAGGCCTAAAACATTTATGCGTAGAACGTTTTTAGTTACTTACTGCCTTTTGTTGTTTTCTTTCATCTTTTCGTCATTACACGCCCAGGGTTATTATTTCGGACGCAATAAGGTGCAATATACCGACTTCAACTGGCAAATCATGAAAACCGAGCATTTCGACATCTATTACTATCCCGAAATGCAGAAGTTAGCCGAAAAAGGCGCTTTTTTTGCTGAAGAGAGCTACCGCTTCCTGGAACAAAAATTTAACTATTCAGTAACCTATCGTATCCCGCTCATTTTTTACAGTACACACATGCACTTTCAACAAACCAATGTAACGCCCGGCTTTATTCCGGAAAGTGTGGGTGGTTTCTTTGAATTCATCAAAGGGCGGGTCGTTATTCCCGGAAATGGAGATTTAAACGAGTTCCGGCATGTCATTCGCCATGAATTGGTTCATGTGTTCATGCATACAAAGATTGCTAATGTTTTGGCTCGTTACGACAAAATTGACGGCGCCTATCCTCCCCTCTGGTTTACTGAAGGTCTGGCCGAATACTGGTCAACTGAATGGGATGCCCAGGCAGAAATGGTTTTGCAGGATGCTGTACTCAATAATTATGTGGTCGGCCTGCATGACATGTACCAGATTAACGGCACTTTTGCCATGTACAAAATTGGCCAGGATGTTCTGAATTACATTTCAATCCATTTTGGTGAAGACAAATTATTAAGAATGATGGAAAGCGTCTGGAAGTACCCATATTTTGAACAGTGTTTTCAGGAGGTGCTGGGCATGGATTACAAGGAATTTGATCACCAGTACCTTTACCATTTAAAAAAACGTTACTACCCTTTGCTCAAGGACCACGATTTTAGCGATCAGGTTAGTCAGACCATTGTGCGCCGCGGCTACAATTTTAAACCAGCTTATTTTGAGCTTAACGGCAAACCGTATGTGGCTTTTGTCGGAAACCGTACAGGCTATTCCAGTATTTATATGCGTCCGTTAAAACCGCTTACTTTTAAGGACAAAGAAAAAGATGTAGAACTGCTGGTGAAAGGCGAAGCCTCTTCCGATTTTGAAGCTTTTCATATCTTTGACTCTAAAATCAGTGTAAATAAAAATGGCATTTTAGCCTTCAGTTCCAAAAGCGGTGAAAATGATGTACTCTATCTCTATTCTATTCCCGATCAAAAAATCATTGCCCGACATTCTTTTCCGGGGTTGGTTGGTATTTATTCGCCCAGCTGGTCACCAGATGGGCAAAAAATTGTTTTTAGCGGATTAAGTTTTGCCGGTTACAAAGACCTCTATCTGTTTGAAGCGGACTCAAACAAGCTTGTTCAATTAACCGATGATTTTTACAATGATGACGAACCTGCCTGGTCACCAGACGGCCGGTTTATTGCCTTTACTTCTGACCGTACTCAAATGGGAATTGACGGAGCTTCCAACCTGTTTTTGCTTAAAGTTGAAGATGGAGAGTTGCGCTACCTGACCTTCGGCAAACAGCAAGACCGGGCGCCAGCATTTTCCTCTGATGGCCAATATCTGGCCTTCACTTCAGATATGGACGGTTCTTACAACATCTACCTGCTAAAAGACCCCATTAAAGCCGCTTATAGTAGAGAACCGGTGCAATTATTAAAAATGACTTCCTACCTCGGTTCTACCTTTGATCCCTGCTGGACACCAGATCACGGCCTGCTTTACGGCACCTTTGAAAATGGCTATTTCCAGATTCGCTTTGAACCTGACTTTTTGAGCCGCATTCAATCGGCTCAAATGATCAGCAAACCAATTCTGGTATCTGATACGCGTCCCTGGCAGTTCCCGGGCATCGAACCGGATTTGATTGCCGAACGCAAGCCCTATGTTCGCAAATACGATCTCGATTTTGCCCAGACGCAGGTTTCACAGGATCCTATCTGGGGAACGACAGGAGGCGGCCAGCTGGCCTTTACCGATGTTTTAGGCAATGACCAGTACTACATTTTGATTTACAATAATGCGCGGGTGGCCAGTGAATTCTGGAAAAGCTTCAATGTGGCAGTCACACGCCTGTCTCTGGAGCACCGCGTAAACTGGGGCGTTAGCCTTTACCGCTTTGCCGGCTACTATTTTTACCCGGCTGATGCTTACTTTTACGAAGAACGTGTGGGCGCCATTGCCACTTTCAGCTACCCTTTCTCACAGTTTTCTCGCATCTCGTTCACGCAAAATCTGGCTTATTCGGATAAAGACTGGTTCTTTAACAAAAGACGTCAGGCCTATCTTTCCAGTAATTTCATCTCTTTTGTCAATGACAACTCCATCTGGGCTTCCAGCGGGCCGATTGACGGGCAACGCATCAATATTACCTTTGGCAATACGTACGATTTACGCTATTCCAATGTAAATTACCTTACCGGACTGATTGATTTACGTAAATACTTTCGATTGGGTTTGCGCAGCGCTTACGCTGTACGCTTTCTGTCATTATTCAATGAAGGGCGGGAAACCCTGCAATATTATTTTGGCGGAAGCTGGGACCTGCGCCTTTATCGGCGCTGGTCTTTGCATGGCAAACGCATCTTACTCATTTCTCAGGAACTGCGCTTCCCACTCATCGACCAGTTAGGAATTCGTTTTCCGATAGCCTCGATGCGTTTTTCCGGGATTAGAGGCGCTTTGTTTTTTGATGCCGGTAATGCCTGGAACAATAAGTTTCCTGGCTTTCTGGGTAGTTTTGGTTTTGGCATTCGTTTTAATTTAGGCAATGTGCTGGTGCTGCGTCTGGATATTGGTAGGCGCACCGATTTCAAATCAATCGGCAAAAAGACCATTACACAATTTTTCTTTGGATGGGATTTTTAATGAAAGTTTTAAGGCTTTTGTTTTTAGAAGTTGCACTTTTGTTACTTGTTGCCTGTCAAAGTCCTCATTTAGGGGTTGAAGCGCTTTCTGAATTGCCGGAACAGCTGAATGAAGGCTGGAATACCGAACGCTGGTACTTTGTTAATGTAGAAATCGACACTCCATTTACCGTAGTAAGGGAGAAGAACATCAACGGCCTGGCTACACCGGCTTTATTTAGAATTGCCGACCGGCTGATTTTAACAACTTTCAACGGCTTTTTAATTTCCACCGACACTCTGCTCAAAGATGTAGATCGTAAACGGTTTTCCCGAGAACTTTCGACTGCACCTGCTTTTTTACGTCCACTGATTTTTATTGCATCGGAAAAAGGAGCGTATGGCCTGCAGGCTTACGATCTTTTACACAAAAAAGTAAGCTGGCGACTTAAAGGCCATTTTTCAAAAAGCAGCCCGCTGATTCAAAAAGATTTATTGATCCATGCCTCCATCAGGAATGAAGTGTTAGCCTTGAATCCGCTAAATGGTGAAACTTTGTGGCATTACCAATTCCCGCAAAAAATATTACAAAATCTGGCCATGACTGATCGGTTCGTGGTTGTTTGTTCCGGCGATGGCCTGCTGGCCGTACTCAATGCCGATGATGGCCAGCAAAATTTCATGATCGAACTGCCGGAACACGTGTACACTTCTCCACTGATCCTTAATCAGGCTATTTTTATTGCTGATTTGGATGGCAACGTTTTTAAAATTGACCTACCCAGCGGTAAAATTATTAACAAGGTATCGCTGGCAACACCATTTTATCAGCCATTTTCAACTGATGGCCAATCTCTTTTTATTATGGGAAGTAACGGCAAATTGTTTGCCTTTACGCCTGAATTGAAATTAAAAGGAACTGTACCTTTAAAAGGCGTGCCGACCTTTCCCATCGTAGTTACACACCGGCACTTGCTTATTGCCACTTACCAGAAAAAATTTTACCTGGTTGACAAAAATCATTTGAAAATTGTGCAAGAGTTGAATCTTAAACGAAGGGCGGTTAGCTGCGTGCCAGACAAAAACTCAACCGTTTTTTTAGCCATGGAATATGACCGCTTGCTATTGCTAAAAGCAAAGGGAGGTCGGCGATGAAAATACATTTGCTTTTCGCTCTGCTCATTTTAGCAGATTATTTTTCTTTTTTAACAGCGCAGAACCCACAGTTAATAGAAGACAGTACTTTGACAGCAAACGAGATTGTCGTAACCGACTCCTTATCGGACGTTGTTGTCGATTCGTTAAAATCACTTTTTATGCAAACTGACTCATTAAGATTTAAGTTGATTTTCAAAAATGACCATCGTTGGAATAACTGGGCCATTGACACAATTTTAACCAGATCTGATCTTAATTCTTTCTATAGAATTCTGACAGGCAAACAGCCGTATCGTTTAAGATTCAAATACATTCCACTGAAAAGCCAACATTTTTCCAAACGGCAAAAGATAAAACGGTATTTAAAACCAGGATTGGCTACCTTAGCCCTGCTAAGCAACTGGGGTTCTTTTTATCTGAAACGCGTTGCTGACGATTATTACGAGCGCTACCAGCATACATCTAATTTACGTCAAATCAATTACTATTATCATAAAACACAACAATTTGACCAATGGTCCAATGTGCTTTTAGGCGTGTCTGTGATTTCTATTTCGGTTTACCTTTACTTGCTGTTAAGTGATTAATCTTTTAAATTACTGCTGTCAAAATAAATCTGATCCTGGATAATTTTTATTGTAAACTTTCTTATTTTAACCCAATCCGGGGATTAGAAAATTCGAATTTCGAAATACGAAATACCCTTCCGCCGTTTAAATTTTGAGAGAAACCAAAGGCGCCTGTCACTAAATTAAATGTTGCCGTGTTTTAAGGCCAGTCCCTACAAATCAAAGCTGGGGTTTTCCCTTCCCTTTGTATTTACTGTTTTTTTTAAAGAATTTAGAATCTAATATGGTCATAAATTTATTTGATCCCCCCTTTTATTTCCCCCCTTACTAAGGGGGGAACCAAAGGGGGATATTGCTTCTTATTTTAGTACAAGGCTCAGAGTCTCGTTTATTAGTCGTGCTGAAAGGAAAATCGTGAAATGTTTTCACATAAATATCATTGTTAAAAGCCGGGGCTTTTGTTGTGAATTTTTTACAACCACTATCTAAAGATAGTGGCTATTGAGCGCCTTACTCACTCGCTATTGTTTGTGAATATAATTGATAAAAACTGGCTAAAACTATTATTGCTGAATTGAATTAACAGATTATTCCTTCAATTTTGTTATCCATCACTCTTTACTCGTTACCCGTCACTCGTCACTTGTTACGTGTTACGTGTCACTTTATTAATCTGTGCAAATCAGTGGCTAAAAAATAGACGGTTTTTCTTTACTGTTATCAAATTTAAGATTAAATTCTACCACTGAGAGAATTTAAACCTACAGGATGTTACCATGAACAAAAAGCTTTTTTTAATTGATGGCTCAGCCATGTATTACCGTAGCTATTTTGCTTTTAGCCGTAATCCTTTAATTAATTCCAAAGGTGAAAACACCTCAGCCACTTTTGGTTTTCTGAATTCCCTGCTCAAAATCATTGATCTTGAACATCCGGAATATCTGGCTATTGTTTTCGACACCAAAGAGCCAACTTTCCGACACAAAATTTACGAAGAATACAAGGCCACAAGGGAAAAGATGCCTGATGAAATGGCTGCCCAATTCCCCAGACTGGTAGAAACCTTAAAAGCAGCAAACTTTGTTCTGTTAGAAAAGGATGGCTACGAGGCAGACGACATCATTGGCACGCTGGCCAAACGATTTGCCGGCCAGGGTGTTGATGTTTACATTGTTTCCGGCGATAAAGACATGGCCCAGTTGGTTAATGGACATGTTTACCTTTACAACCTTAAGAAGCAGGAGGAACCGGAAATTCTGGATCGGCAAAAAGTGATTGAAAAATACGGCGCACAACCGGAACAAATCATCGACTGGCTGGCCCTGATGGGCGACAAATCAGACAACATCCCCGGTGTTCCGAAAGTCGGTGAAAAAACGGCGGCCCTTTTATTAAAAGAATTTGGTTCCATTGAAAATATTTACAAAAACCTGGACAAAATCAGCAAGCCAGCTTTGAAAAAAAATCTTGAAGAGCATAAAGATCAGGTGCAAATTGCCCGTGAATTGACCACCATCGACACAAATGTGCCCATTGATGTAAAATTAGAAGACCTGAAGTTCCGCATGTGGGACATGGCAAAGGTTGGCCCCATCCTGCAGGAGCTGGAATTCAGGGGACTTGCCAATCGCATGAAGGCTATGAGTCTGGGCGAAGAAGGCGCCCTGGAACTGAAGCAATTCGACTCAAAAAAAGTTGAATATGAGCTAATAGAGAATGAAAAAGATTTTGAAGAACTTTTAGTTCAACTGAAAAAACAAAAGCAATTTGTGTTTGACTTGGAAACCAGTTCGCTGGATTTTCTGGAAGCAGAAATTGCCGGAATTTCCTTTTGCTGGGATAAAGGCAAGGCCTGCTATGTGGCACTTGGCCATGAGCCAAAAGGACTGGACCGCAAGAAGACACTGCAAAAACTCCGCCCGATTTTTGCCGATCCTGAAATCAGGAAGATCGGCCAGAATATTAAGTACGATGCCATGATTCTGGAACAACATGGCATTCCGGTTAAAAATCTCTACTTCGACACCATGATTGCCTCTTACCTTATCAATCCCACGGGACAACACAACCTCGATTATCTGGCCGAACATTATCTCAACTACAAAATGATTCCAATCGAACAGTTGATTGGCAAAAAGGGCAAGAATCAGAAAAAGATGACCGACCTGGCCGCCGGACTGGTTTACCAGTATGCCTGTGAAGATTCTGACATTACCTATCGCGTTTTTCAGATTTTAAAGCAAGACCTCAATAAACACGGCATGGAAGATCTGTTTTACAAATTGGAAATGCCCATGGTGTATGTGCTGATGGTCATGGAAATGCACGGCGTAAAAGTGGATCGTGAATTTTTAGAAGAATTAAGCAATCAATTAGGCAAAAAGATTGCCGAACTGGAGCAAAAGGTTTACCAGGCTGCCGGAGAAGAATTCAATCTGAATTCGCCGCAACAAATGGGTGTGGTTTTGTTTGACAAACTGAAAATTCACAAAGAGCTTGGCAAACGCAAGCCGTCCAAAACCAAAACCGGACAATACTCCACTTCGGAACGCACGCTGGAACGCTACGCCGAACATCCATTGGTGGCCGACATCATGGAATACCGTAAATTAATCAAATTAAAAAACACCTATCTGGATGCGCTACCGCAATTGATTCATCCCAAAACAGGGCGCATTCACACTTCTTACAACCAAACGGTAACCGCCACAGGCCGCCTTTCCTCCAGTAATCCCAATTTGCAGAACATTCCCATTCGCACGGATCTGGGCCGCGAAATTCGCCGTGCCTTCATTCCATCCAGAGACGATTATCTGATTCTGAGCGCAGATTATTCTCAAATTGAATTGCGCATTATGGCTCATCTTTCCGGCGATGAAACGATGATTGAAAATTTCCGGAAGAATCTGGACATTCACGCCGCCACTGCGGCTTTAATTTTCAACATTCCCGTAAAAGAGGTAACGCCGGACCATCGGCGCAAGGCCAAGGAAATCAATTTCGGCATTATTTACGGCATGAGTGAATACGGCCTGGCCAATCGCTTGAATATTTCAACCGATGAAGCCAAAGAATTTATTGCCGACTATTTTGCCACCTATCCTAAAATTGGCGAATTCATGCAACGCATGATTGCCGAAGCGAGAGAAAAAGGCTATGTGGAAACCATGCTGGGTAGACGCCGTTACCTGCCGGAAATTAAAAATGCCAACCGGCAAATTCGCGAATTTGCAGAACGGACAGCTATTAACACGCCTATTCAGGGCTCGGCCGCTGACCTGATTAAAAAAGCAATGATTAACATGCAGAACTTTATTGAACAGGAAAACTATCCGGCGCAGATGCTGCTGCAGGTACATGACGAACTGGTTTTTGAGGTGGAAGCAAAGCATGCGAAGGCTTTTTCCAGGAAAGTTAAGGAAATTATGGAAGGCGCCATGGAATTGCGCGTACCGCTGGTGGTGGATTGCGGCATCGGCAAAAACTGGCTGGAAGCGCACTGAGGGCCTGCGGGTTGATTAGTCGGATGGTTGAATGGAGACAAAGAGTTAAGGGTATAAGGGTTTAATGGTGGAATGATTTACCACTTTCCGGTTCATTAGGCGAATTTAAAAAACCATAGTTTAAAGAAATGTTACTTTGTCACTAAAGCGTTAGGAAAAAATGAAAATTGCATTAGTTTTAGGTAGCGGGGCTGCCCGCGGTCTGGCCCATATCGGCGTGCTGAAAACACTGGAAAAGGAAGGCATTCCTGTTGACCTGATTGTCGGTTGCAGCATGGGCGCCATGGTAGGTGGCGCCTATGCCGCCGGACTGAATAGTCAGCAAATTGAAGAGATTGCTTGCGAAACCAACTGGAAACGCGTCGTCCAGCTTCTTTTCCCAAAACGTTTCAGT
>JAGHBR010000531.1 GCA_021160885.1 Caldisericaceae bacterium | reverse complement strand
GTTTTATCATTGCTAAGTAATTCTCCATTAATTATTTAGAATCATTTAAATTTGAGCCCTAAAGATAATACAAAATTACAGATTAAACAACTTTAGAGGATGAAAAGGGTGAGCAAGGTGAAGGCTGAAGTCGAGATGGGGCAAGACTTGAAATAAGTTAAGAGTTAAGGGTGTAATGGTTAAGGGGATTTTAGTTGAATGGTTGAAAAGTTAAATGGTTGAATGGACTTGTGAAGGGCAGTGTTTGCCGGGGAAAATGGTTAAGAGTTAAGGGTTGAAGGGTTAAGAGTGGAGCCCATTTTGGGGTACATCGGCATAGTCGATGCGAAAAAATCAGGATCGGATTTATTTTGGGAAACAGTTATATTTTTCCATTAATTACTTGTAAACTGGGTGAGAAAGAGGTTTCGTATTTCGAAACTCGAACTTCGAATTTTCTAATTTCAGGGATGGGGCAAAAATAGAATTGGGTTAAGGGTTAAGAGTATAAGGGTGTAAGAGTTAAGAGTAGGGGAAGTTTTGGAGTGTATCGGCAGTGTTGATGAAAAAACTCAGGTGCCGCATTCTAAAAAATTAAAAGTAACTGAAAATTAGGCTTAATAAATCTGGAGTTGTAAATTAGTGAACTAAAGAATAATTCATAACTTTAAGATTAAGAATAGAAATAGTCCAGGAACTGATTTATTTTGGAGAACTTAGGCACTTGTTTTTAATTAATTATGGCTCAGTTTTGTCCGCCTCAGGCAGCACAAACCTGGTAGAGAGCAGGAAGAAGTGAGGGCCATCATTTTTGTTTCATTGAACGGAGGAAAGAACAAAGAAAAGATTGTGCTGCTGGCCGTTGCTGATTTCTACCTGATGTTCGATCGCTTGAAATCCCTTTTTTTCTAACTTAAAATGATACTTGCCAAAGGAAAGTGAATCCAGCTTTAACGGTGTTAAGCCCATCAGGCTATCGTTTAAGGTTACCGTAACCTGTGGGGGAGACGTAAAAATCTGTAAAATGGCCAGCTCCTGCCCTTTAATTTCAGGAATTTCGATTAACATTTTTTGGTCCGGCTTTACCGGGAAGAAGACGTTCACCAGCTGATTGGTTTGCAGGTTTTGCAGAATGAGTTGGTGTTGCCCGTGTAACAGGTTCTTTATTTCAAACATGCCGCCTTCTTTTACCATGGTTTTTCGATTGTCGACCACCAGCTGATATTTGCCTGGCGACGCTTTAATTTCAAGGTCGCCAATGTGCAGGGCCATTAAATATTTGGGCACAAAATAAAAACCAGTTAAGGTAAAAATTAAAATGATTAATTGTAGCAGTGTCCATTTTAATCGGGAAGTGTTTTTAATCATTTCCTGAATCAAGGTTTGCGTGGTAGAAGGTTGATTTTTGTCGAGGCGATTAAGAAACCGAGTCAGAATTTTCTTTCGCTGATTTCGAACCTGCCAGTGTATGGCTCGCTCTAAATCATTGATCAGTTCAGTTGCAGACTGATATCTTTTATTGGGATTGTGTTGCAAACATTTCTTGATAATGCGTCGCAGTTTGTGAGGAATGGTCGGATTAATACGTTCCGGCGCCAGATATCTGCCGCGAATGATTTTGTTTAAAACCTCGCTCTGATTATTGCCTTCAAATGGTTTTAAACCTGTAACCATTTCGTAAAGCAAAACGCCAAGAGAAAAGAGATCACTTTTAGGTGTTAAGCTGTCCCCATTGGCCTGTTCGGGGGACATGTAAGCCGGCGTGCCCACAATCATGCCGGTTAAGGTAAGACGTGTTGAAAGATCATCACGGGCAATGCCAAAATCGATAATTTTTACGTTCCCATCATAAGAAATCAGAATATTGGAAGGCTTAATGTCGCGATGGATGATATTACGCGTATGGGTGTATTCCAGACCACGGGCAATATCAAGGGCGATTAACATGGCGATGTTGGCTGGAATTGGAGATAGATGTTCAATGACTGTTTGTAAATTTTCTCCATCCACATGTTCCATAACAAGATAGTAACTACGGTTAGAGTAGATAAAATCGTAAATAGAGACTAAATTTTCGTGATGGAACGATGCGCTTAATAAGGCTTCTTTCTTGAATCTTCTGATGATCTCTTTGTTGGGGTCTTTTAGCTTTTTGATGACAACGGAGCGTTTAAGGGAAGGTTGAAGCGCTTTGTAAATATAGGCCATGCCACCTTCACCGATCTTTTCGACCAGTTTGTAGGTGCCAATATATTCTGTTTTTGCTGCCATGAAATTAGTTCTAATTAAAATTTAAAATTGATGGATTCCCTTTACAAAATCGAGGGGAATACTTATAAAAATACCATTTCCTGGTTCATCAAAGCTGCCAATCATTCTTTCCAGGCTGTTGAACATCGGTTCAACTTTGTCGTCTTCCACAGCAGTTAAAATGGTTTTATTCCCCGGGCGACTTTCCTGAAGCAAATTACGGAAGCCGGCGAAAATGGGAATATCATGCGCCAAAATGCGTCCCATGCCCACGCTATCGATTACCGTCGCTCCGGGAATCCCCAATTCTACAAAGGTCTCCAGAACTTCGTTTAAAAATTCTTCTTTATTTAAAATAAAAATAACTAATTTCATGTTCATCAGTGAAGAAAGCTATTCTAATTCAAAATAATAACTTTCTTCCTCTTTCAATAATTCATGTGCTTCTTCCGGAGTTGAGCACTCCATTAATTGTTCACGCAAATCTTCATTGCTCATTAAGCGTGAAATGCGACTCAACAATTTGATGTGTAAGCTGGGATTATTTTCCGGTCCGATTAGCAGAAAAATAAGGTGAACTTTTTTCTTGTCAATGGCCTCAAAATCTACACCATCAGGGTGAATGCCCAGCGCAACGGCAAAATTGGGGCAGGAACTGTGCTTGCAATGCGGAATGGCGATCCCATTACCAACACCAGTTGTCATCAATTTTTCGCGCTCTAATATAGCTTCGTAAGCTTTATTTGCATCGGCGATCAGGCCTTCTTTGTCAATAGCCTCAATTAGCGCCTTAATGCATTCATCACGCGTTTTACATTTTAGCGGAATTAAAATATGTTGTTCCGTTAGTAAATCGGTTAGCTGCATTGTACCTCCTTATTATTCATTTATAATAATTTATGGAATTTATTTAATGAAGCCAAAAGAAATGTAATGGCCAGGGAAGATTAATAAAGCAATGGAACCAAAACTTCTAAAAGTTTGGATGCAATTTAACACTCAAAATGATGCTACGTACTCACAGGATTTTCGCGTAATGGAATACAAAAGTTATTGTTTCAGTACAAAATTTTATCGCGTTACAAAGTTCGATTTTTTAAAGCACTGATTTTAATAACGCACCTTTTTCAGGCGATCCATCTCTCTTTTCTGATCGCGTTCGGCAATGGCTGCCCGCTTGTCGTATAGCTTTTTGCCACGGGCAATGCCTAATTCTACCTTTACCAGATGTTTTTTTAAATAGATTTTAAGTGGGACAATGGTTACGCCCTTTTCTTCAGTCTTGCGAAAAAGGCGTTTTAATTCTCGTTTGTGTAACAGTAGTTTACGGTCACGGCGTGGATCGGGTTGTTCAAAAGCAGCCTGTTTGTAAGGAGAAATGTGCATGCCAATAAGCCACAGTTCGCCTTTTTTAAATCTGGCGTAGGCATCTTGTAAATTGACCTTGCCTTCGCGGATGGATTTAACCTCGCTACCTTTTAAGGCAATGCCTGCTTCAATAGTGTCAATAATGTGATAATCGTGCCGTGCTTTTTTATTATTGGTTACTACCCGAATTGGTGGATTTGTCATGTTCGTTTCCGTAATAATTTTTAATAGAAAAAAATTAATCTATTAAATTGAGCGATATTAAACAAGGTAATATTTGGCTCTCGGAGCGAAAACACATTCAATCCAGATGGCGCGCCAGTTGTCTTTGGATTGGGGAATTAGTTGCATGTTGATGATATCGCCCGGTTCGAGCAGGCTGATATCGAGCATGGAAAGGTCAAACAATTGATACTGTTCTTTAATATGAATGTCTTCCACAACAAAATATCCGTCCTGATAGTCAATAATTTCAAAAAAGCCGTCTAAAAGAGCGTTGGAAGATTTTTCCGGTGAAAGTTGATATTCCACATAAGAATGCTTGCGATGAAAATGCTGGCTTAAATTGAATGTGCGCCTTAAAGCTGTTAGATTGGAATCAATCAGCTCATTCCAGTAAACGATCAGATTTTTTTCGTAATTGTAATCGATAAATTTGATGAACTGTTCAAAGATGTGGAGTTCTTCTCCGAATTGAAGCTTATCTTCAGCTGCCAGCTCGGTAGGGAAGACAATCAGGAAGAACTCTTCCAAGTCTTCGTAAATCAGATCGCTGATGTTCATTGGGCCCATAAAAGTAGTCAGGAATTTTTCGAACAGTTTGATACTTTGATAGTTCTTAGCCTTAGGCGCTATTTCCTGAAATTCTTCTATCACTGATAAAATACTATCCTGCGGACGGCGCCAGGGTTCCATTGTTTCCGGATCGTCAGGATCATCAAATGAAAAGTATTCCGGCTCGGACCAGGTATTCTCATCAAACTCTATCAAGCGATCGAACAATTCACTGGCGTTATCATTAGGCGCCTTAAGTAAGGGATCACCCTCTTTTTTAATTAAGTCTAAAACTTTGTCATTGATGAAATGGATTAATCTTTGTAAAACCGGATGATCGTCTTTGGTAGTAGTTTTTAAATCATAACGATAAAAATCGAGCACAGTGTCACTGGTCACGTAATTCAGCAAATCGTGTTTAAGGCAATGTTCCTTGGTGGTGCAGGCGTAAACACCGAATTCTGTACTCTCCGGAATTTTACCGGCTTTGATGAAATCTTCTTGTGAAACCTTTTGCTGCAGTTGGTTTGGGCAATTCAATGGACAGGAACCAAAGCAATTCTTGTCGAAAAACAATTGCAAGCTATCGCCCAAATGAAAGGCCAGGTTGGTAATTTCTTCGTTGTTAAGAATCAGCTCTTCATCCACATTAAATAACTGCGGGAAAAAGGAGGTTTCAAGTTGTTCTGCAACTGAATTCATCAACAAATAAGTGAAGTAATCCAGGTTAGTCAGTTCGTAAACTTCCTTTTCCCAGGCTTTAATAAAATCTGTCGCTGAAATGTATATTTTATGAAATTGTTCTGCCAATATTTTCCTCCTTACAAAAACTAAATTTATGGCAGCCAGAGTTCATTATCAAATAAAACTGTTCATTGAAATCTTTCAATTGATGGCTGAAAAATTTTCTATTTAACTTAATTATTTATAAATTAGTTTCACCTGGAAACCAGGACAAATTTTACCATTACAGTTGAAAATACCAGGCTTTGAAAGTATAACGGTACATTGATTCTCTTTTAAATAGCGAACGTATTTGTGTATTTAATAATTCCCTTTGATGATTACCCCATTAGGGTAATTAAAAATAAAAACGCTTGTTTAACAAATTGGAGGAGGATTAGTGTCATGGCTAAGAAGAAAATTTTGATGCTGGTAGGAGACTTTGCCGAAGATTATGAAACCATGGTTCCGTTTCAGATTTTAACCATGGTAGGGCATGAAGTACATGCTGTTTGTCCTGGAAAAAAGAAAGGGCAAACAGTAAAAACGGCCATCCATGATTTTGAAGGCGATCAAACTTATTCGGAGAAGCCCGGTCACAATTTTATGCTGAATGCCGATTTTGATTCTGTAAATGAAGCCGATTACGACGCACTGGTCATTCCTGGTGGCCGTGCGCCTGAGTACCTGCGCTTAACCGACCGCGTGCTGGAAATTGTGCGTCATTTTGCTGAAAATGACAAACCGATTGCCGCTATTTGTCATGGTCCGCAAATATTGGCTGCAGCCGGCGTGTTAAAAGGCAAAAAATGCTCTTCCTATCCGGCCGTAAAAACCGAAGTAGAATTGGCCGGCGGTAGTTGGGTGCCCAACAACGACACCTTCAGCAATGCACATACTGACGGCAAACTGGTTTCGGCTCCGGCCTGGCCGGCTCATCCGGAGTGGATGAAGCAGTTTTTACAGGTTTTGGGCTCAACAATCGAACCGTAAAACTGCTCTGAATTTAAGATTTTTTTATCTAACAACGCACCCACTCTCACAAGTAAAGGGGAGTGGGTTTTTTAGGTACATTTTATTTACGAGTAATAAATCAGATAATGGCTATTATTCATAAAATGTTAGGGCAACCTTTTCAGGACAATGCGTTGTATATGCGCGTTGAAAGCGGGCAAAAAACATTCCGGTTGTTGTTCGACTGCGGTGAAATGACCATCTCAGAGCTTTCGCCTTCTGAAGTTATGAAGATCGACCACCTCTTGTTCTCCCATTTTCATCTTGACCATGTGGCTGGTTTTGACCATTTTATTCGATTGAATTACAATCGTTCAGGTAAACCGGTGCACATCTGGGGGCCGGAAGGAACCACCAAAAAGGTTTTTAACCGGCTGAACAGCTTTTGCTGGAATTTGCTGGAAAAACTTGAAACCGAATGGCAGATTCATGAACTAAAAGGAAACACCATCCTGCATTCAGTATTGCGGGCAAAGGAACGTTTCGGCAAAATAAGGCAACTGGCCAGGGAGCCATTTAACGGGATTCTGGTGCAAACCCCGGAGTTAAAACTTACGACGTTGATTCTTGAGCACAAGATTCCGGTTTTGGGATTTAAAATAGAAGAAACGGACAGGCAGAAAGTTTCTGCAGAAAAATTGGAGAAAATGAATTTAGAGGCAGGACCCTGGCTTCAGCAGCTTTTGGACTTCAAAACAGACGACAGTCAGGAAATTGAGATAAACGGCTATTTATACCGTATCGGCAATCTTCGAAAAGATTTACTTTTTACAGTTAAAGGAGACAGTCTGGCATATTTGACCGATTTCAAAATTCCAGAAAAAAATTACCAGTCGCTGCTTGACTGGTTAGCCAATACACAGATTTTGTACTGTGAGTCACAATATTTAAACGAGGACCTGGAACTGGCTCAAAAAAACTATCACCTGACCGTTGGGCAGGCGGCAAAACTGGCCCGGATGGCAGAGGTAGAGAAATTGTATTTATTTCATTTTTCACAACGCTACAAGCATCGGCCAGTTAATCATTTCATTGAAGAGGCTCGCAAAATATTCATAAACAGCTTTGTTTGGGATTCTCAGAAAAGTAAACATTAACCATTTTTTGAAACCATTCCTGAGCTTTGACGTTTACAATTTCTTTTGCTT
>JAGHBR010000373.1 GCA_021160885.1 Caldisericaceae bacterium | reverse complement strand
GTTAATTTACCTAACATGGGTGGTAGAGAACTGTACGAGCAATTATTACCTAAATTCCCGGAAACAAAATTTATTTTTATGTCAGGTTACCAGCGAGATCATGATTTAATAGATATTCCGACTCGAGGGGATTTTGTCTATCTGAAAAAGCCTTTTCACATAGCTGAATTGAAATCTTTAATCGATCAGCTCCTTGGCACCTGATTTTTGTAGTTTTTGGAACGCACTAAACGACTCTGGAAAGGGGCGCAACGCCCTTTCGAAAATTCCCAGCGAATAGGCGATGGTAATGCCGTAATTGGTGATGGGCACGCCTGCTTCCTGACATTTTAATATTCTGGATTGCATCAAACGACGGTTTATGGTACAGCCCCCACAGTGGATGACCAGGTCAAATGGAGAGAGTTCGTCCGGGAAATCGTGTCCCTGAACGTGACTGAATTTTAAAGGCGCCCCAACATATTGCTGTAACAATTGTGGAATTTTAACTCGCCCGATGTCATCGCCCACCACGTGGTGTGTGCAGGCCTCCGCAACCAGAATGTGACTGTTTGACCTCAAACGTTCAATGGCTATGGCCCCCTGTACAAATGTAGTTAAATCACCTTTCAGGCGGGCAAACAAAATGGAGAAAGAGGTCATGGGTACATTTTTCGGCGTCTCAGCGGCCACTTTTAAAAATGCCTGGGAGTCGGTAACGACCAGCGCCGGGGGATTTTTTAATTGATCTAAAGCCAATCTTAATTCGTTTTCTTTAACCACCACACAAAAAGCGTTGTGGTCCAATACATCTCGAATGGTTTGTACCTGTGGCAAGATCAGGCGACCGGCCGGTGCTTCCGAGTCAATTGGCGTGACCAGCACCACCAGCTCACCGGGTTTGATCAAATCGCCCACAATGGTGGGATGTATCTCAGATCGGGCTGGTGCCAGCTGAATGATAGTTTCCTTTAATGCTTTAATGCCTTGCTTTGTGGTGGCGCTGGCGGCCAGCCAGGGAATTCTTTGCTGTTCAAGATTTTTAACTAAATCTTCATTTAAAGCAATCTGGTCTGATTTATTAAAAACAACGATTGTGGGAATGTTGCGTTTTTTTAGCAACTTGAGCAGGCGCTCTTCAGGTTCGTCCCACTGATTGGTGGTAACCAGCAGGGCTAAATCGCAGCGGTCAACCATTTTAATGGTTTTGGACACCCGTTGTTGGCCCAAAGCGCCTTCATCGTCAATACCTGCGGTATCGATGAACACCACCGGACCAAAGGGAATCAGTTCCATGGCCTTCAGCACCGGGTCGGTAGTAGTGCCCGGTGTTTCGGAAACAATGGAAAGTTCCTGATTCGTCAGGGCGTTAATTAAGGATGATTTGCCAACGTTTCTTCGGCCAAATAACGCAATGTGTAAACGAATGGATTTGGGTGTATTTATCATCGGCTATTTCTTTCTGTTCTTGCCCGAAAAGCAATGTCTCACGGAAAAAATCTGTTTTAACAGATTTATTATTTTGCTTTTCTAAAGGTAAAGGTCGCGTTTGTTCTCATTTTGAATTTGTGCTAACCGTTTTTTAACGGTTTCAATAATGCGTTTATTATTGATTTTTCTCAACTCTCGTTCAATTAAAGCTTTACCGGCGGATTGCGTTTCCGGTGAAGCATAATCTTCTAAATATTCGGCTAAGGTTAAAATGCCATTTGGCGTGCAAAAATTCTGAATAAAACCGGGAATGGCATATTCCATAAAATGTTCCCCGGTGCGTCCCAACCGGTAGCAAGATGTACAAAAGCTTGGCAGATAATCATCTTCCAGAAGCTGGCGCATCACTTCATCCAGACTGCGTAAATCGCCTAACTGAAATTGCTCTTTTTCCAGAATCTGAACCTGAGCATCGCCAATTTCGGTGTAACCGCCAATTTCAATGCGACTCCCCGCATCGATTTGAGATACGCCAAAAGCCAGTATCTCACGACGTAATTCCGCACTTTCACGCGCCGTGAGAATCATACCGGTGTAGGGCACAGATAAACGCAGAATGGCCACCAGGCGTTTAAAATCGTAATCATTAACCAGGTAAGGGTATTGTGTTTCTGCTCCCAGGGCTGGTTGCAATCTTGGAAAACTAATAGTGTGCGGCCCCACGCCGTAATGTTCCTGCAAAAAAAGCGAATGGGCAACCAGACCCAGAACTTCAAATCGCCAGTCATAAAGGCCGAAAAGAGCGCCGATGCCCACATCGTCACAGCCGGACTCAAAAGCGCGATTCAGCGCATCCAATCGCCATAAATAGTCGCCTTTCAAAGTATTTTGTGGATGCACCTGTTGATAGGTTTCATGATGATACGTTTCCATGAAAATCTGGTAGGTTCCTATGCCGGCTTCTTTCACAATTTTAAATCCTTCATGATCAAGCGGTGCAGCGTTAATATTTACCCGACGAATCTCTCCGTGTCCTTTTTTAACCTTGTAAACGGTGCCAACCGTTTCTGCAATAAATTCAGCATTGTAGTGAGGATGCTCGCCAAAAACCAGAATCAGACGTTTGTGTCCTTTATCTTCCAGCGCTTCTACCTGCTGAACGATTTCCTGCGGCGAAAGCGTACGGCGAACCGCTTCTTTATTGCTGCGACGAAACGAACAGTACCTGCAATCATTAACACAATAATTTCCGATGTAGAGCGGCGCAAAAAGTACAATCCTGTTACCGTACACATCGCGTTTTAATTTGCGTGCCGCTTCAAAAATTTCTTCAACCAATTCAGGCCTGGTAGTTCTTAACAGAACAGCTGTTTCATCCAATTGAAGCGGTGTTTTGGAAAGACTCTTGGCAATAATCTCTTTTACCTGAGCCGCTTCCGGTTCCGGCCTTTCAATAAGCGCCGTCAATTTATGATCATCTATAAAATCTAAAGCATTGTCGCTTAATTTGTCTTGTTTAATCAAGGCTAATATCTCCTTTCCTTAATAAGAAAGTATTTTTTATTTATGTGTTAAAAGCCATTTTTTTTATCAATTCTCTTCCAGACTGGCACAACT
>JAGHBR010000530.1 GCA_021160885.1 Caldisericaceae bacterium | reverse complement strand
ATATTATAAGTCTTGTAACAATAATTGATGAGCCAGTAGCTCAGTCGGTAGAGCAGCGGCCTTTTAAGCCGTTGGTCCGGAGTTCGAGTCTCCGCTGGCTCACCTAAAAAAAGCCTGTTGATGTAAAATTCAGCAGGCTTTTTTTTGATACTTTCATTCAGCCACAGAAAAACACCGAAGTTCATCGAATTTTTTTAAATTGTAACACAACTCTCCGAGTCTTTAGTCCAGCGTCAAGAAGACTTATTTAAGCTCGCTGTCGCTCACCACCGCTCAGAGAACGGTGGTGTCAATTGTAATACGACTCTCCAAGTCGTTAATCCCGCAGAACAGGCTTTTTATTGATCGCCGGCCCAAACTACTGCGAGGAGAGTGATGATACCAGATGTAATCCATGACGTAACAACACTTTAGGTGAAAGGTCAATTAATTTCCTATTGCAAATTCGGAAAATAAGTAATAAATTGTTATCAAAAATTCGGAGAATTTGCTAAATGCACATTACAAAATTCCTTAATCGGGATATTTTGTCTTCATTAAAAAAAGAACTGAACACGCCCTACGTACTCATACTTATCGGTTCACGCCGTACAGGCAAAACAACCCTTTTAAAAATGCTTCAGCAGGAACCTGAAGTTAAAAATAATGCCCTCTATTTTGATCTTGAAAATCCAATCCATCGGGAAAACTTTCAATCCAACAATTACGACTTAGTTGCTCGTCAGTTAATTCAAAATCTACTTCATCCTGAAAAGCGTGGCTATGTATTTTTAGACGAAATTCAGTATCTGGAAAACGCCGCCTCTTTGTTAAAATACATGTACGATCATTATCAAAATTTAAAATTTATTGTTTCTGGTTCGTCTTCGTTACGTTTGAAAAATATCTTCAGCGATTCCATGGTTGGGCGCAAACGAGTTTATCGATTGTATCCATTAAACTTTCGGGAGTTTCTTCTTTTTAAACAAAAACAGCACCTGCACAATGTTTTGTCGGACAGGGATGTATTCTCCGAATTTCCAGTACAATCGTTTATTCTCCCATCCATCTGTAGCGAGTTATTAAATGAAATTTATGACTTTTTGAGTTTTGGTGGGTACCCGGAAACCACTCTGTTAACCAATCAGCAGGAGCGCATTCAGTCCTTGTTCGAGATTTACACGTCTTACATTCAAAAGGACATCCGTTTCCTGTTTTCCATCGAAAACATTGACAAATTTAATAAAGTCACCAAAATTCTGGCTTCCCAAATTGGGAGTTTGATGAACATCTCAGAAATCTCCAATACCATTGGGCTTTCTCGCCTTACGGTGGAACGATATGCTTTTATTCTGGAAAGTACCTTTGTGTTGAGTTTTCTGCTCCCCCATTATTCCAATGTTCGTAAGGAATTGAGTAAAATGCCCAAAGTGTATTTTGAGGATGTTGGTCTTTGCAATGCCATTAGCGGGAAATTTGCTTACGAACCGGATCATTTCTTTTGGGGGCAGTTAGCTGAAAATTTTGTATTTAATCAATTACAAAAAAGAAATGATTTGGAAATCAAGTTCTGGCGTAACAAAAACAAACAAGAGGTTGATTTTTTAGTTTTCAAAGGGGATGAACTCATTCCCATTGAAGTGAAATTTCGTGAGCAAAAAGTGGTTAGAATTCCGACTGGTTTGCGCAGTTTTATTCGTGAGTATAAGCCTGCAAGGGCAATTGTTGTTACCAGGGATTTCTGGGATGCTACGCAATACAATGGTACCAAGATTATATTTCTACCAATTTATTTGATTTAATTATCCCTTCCAGTTTACGGAGTAATTTTCAGAGTAATTTGTCATCGTAAGTGTAGCACGACTCTCCGAGTTGTTAGTCTCGCGGAGCGGGACTTTTTTACAGCTCGCCACTTCTTGCATCATCTCAGTGAGAGGACTTACACCACCAGTTCCAATTTCCTAATTCCCAGTTAAATTGCTGGAGTTCATATCACTTTTCAATATTCTTTGCTTGAAATGATGTGGAATGTCTTGCCTTGAACCTGCAAAAGAAACAAATGTTACAAAAAAGCAAAAAAATGAAAATAAAATTAAAAAATTCTATTGTTAGTTTTTATTTTTTTTGTTAAATTGGTAACGAATTGTTGTTCAAACATTTTACAAACAGGAGGAATGATGTCGTCGCTTACGCTGTTTGTCACTGTCGGAGCAGTGATCATTCTCATTGCTCTTATCATCTGGTTAGTTTCCAGACAATATCGCAAGGTAGGTCCGAATGAAATTTTAATCATTTCTGGCGGTAAAAAAAGTAAAATCACCATGCCCGATGGCACCGTTAAGGAAATTGGCTTTCGCTACCGAATTGGTGGAGGTACCTTTGTCAATCCATTGTTCGAAACGGTGGAACGATTGCCCATTGAGGTTATTCCTATCCATGGGAAAATTTCGGAAGTCATGACAAAAAATTCCATCCCCGTTTCGGTTGAATTTGCCGCCCAGGTGCGCATCGACACCAATGATTACGCGCTTTATCTGGCCATTACCAACTTTTTAAGCAAAGGTACCGAGGGCATCCGCGAAGTGGCTGAAACCGTTTTAGAAGGCAAGGTGCGTGAGTTGATCGGTCAGTTTACAGTGGAAGAACTGTTTACCAGGCGTTCGGAGTTTGTGGCCAAAGTTTCCGGTGATGCGCAGGCCGATTTTAACAATCTGGGCCTGGTGCTGATGTCCTTTGGCCTGAATGAAGTAGTGGATACGCAGGGCTATTTAGAAGCGCTGAGCAAACCTCAGGTTACCAAAGCCAAATACGAAGCTGAGGTCGATCAGGCGGAGAAGAATCGCGACATTACCATTCGTTCTGCCGAAGCCAAAAAGGAAGCAGAAATCGCGCGCTTGCAGGCCGAGGCCTTAATCGCCAAGCAAAACTGGCAGAACGAAGCAATGAAATCCGAATCGCAGGTGGAAGTTAATCGTAAAAAAGCCATGGCCGATATGGCTTACGAATTAGAACGTTACCGAATTGAGCAGGAATTGAAGAAAGAAGAGTTCAAATTGAAAAAACTGGAACTGGATGAAGGCATCAAGTTGGAAGAATTGAATATCGCCAAAAAGCAGAAAGAATTAGAGGCCAATGTCATTAAACCGGCTGAGGCGCGCAAAGCGCAAATAGTCACCGAGACCGAGGCGGAAAGCTACCGCATTAAAACCGAGTCCCAGGCCAAATTAGAAGCCAAATTGGCCGAAGATAAAGCCGAAGCCGAGCGCATTCGTCTGTTAGGTAAAGCCGAGGCTGACAATCTGCAATCTAAAGCCAAAGCGTTTGAAAGCTACAATCAGGCGGCCATGTACCAGATGATTCTGGAAAAGATGCCGGAGCTGGCCTCTGCTATTTCGGAACCGCTTTCTAAAATAGACAAAATTGTTATGATTGAACAGGATGGCAAACTGGGCGGATCGAAATTAACCGGCCAGATTGCTGAAATTCTTGCCCAGCTTCCGGAAGTGGTTGAATCACTCACCGGAGCCGATCTAAAAAAATTCTTAAAAGAAAAACTTTCCGGAGAAGAAGAGTAACGTCGGCTAAACAGTAGTGAGGACTCATCGTGCTTAGTGAACGGATTAAACATATCGGTATTTCGCCTACCATGAAAATTGCGGCTAAGGCCATTGCCATGCGGGCGCAAGGCATTGATGTGGTGGACTTTAGCGTAGGCGAGCCTGATTTTCCCACACCGCAATTTATTAAAGAGGCCGGAAAACAGGCTATTGATCAAAACATCACCAAATACACCATGAATTCCGGCACAGTCGAGTTGCGCAAGGCTATTGCTGAGAACCTGTACAAAGAGTATGGCCTTAGCTACGAAATTAATCAGATATTAGTGACCAACGGCGCTAAACAGGCCATTTTTAATTCGATCATGGCCATTATTTCTGATGGCGATGAGGTAATTATTCCAGCCCCTTACTGGGTCTCCTATCCGGAAATGGTGCGCCTGGCCGGCGGCCGTCCGGTGATTGTGGAAACCCATGAAGAAAATGGTTTTCGTTTAACCGCAGAACAGTTAAAACAGGCCATTTCGGCCAGTACGCGCGCTTTTATTTTGTGCAATCCTTCCAATCCGACCGGCGCTGCCTACGGTATTGAAGAATTGCAGGAACTGGCCAAAGTGTTAGAAGAAGAGGAAATTTTTATCATTGCCGATGAAATTTACTCCAAACTGGTTTACGACAATTTTCGCTTTAACAGCTTTGCCACGCTCAGTCCCAAATTAAAGGAACGTACCATTCTGGTGAATGGTTTTTCCAAAGCTTTTTCCATGACGGGCTGGCGTATTGGCTACCTGGCCGGGCCCAAAGAAATTGTTGACGCGGCCAATAAAATTCAGAGTCACTCCACTTCCAATGCCAATTCTATTTCGCAATACGCAGCCTTGCAAGCTTTAAAAGGGCCTTCTTACGAAATCAATCGAATGGTGGCTGAATTTCAAAAAAGACGCAATTACGTTCTGCAGCAATTGAGCAGCATTCCGGACATTTCAGTTAACGAGCCAGAAGGCACTTTTTACGTGTTTCCCAATATTTCGGCTTATTTTGGTAAGGAACACAAAGGACATTATATCCGCAACAGCTATGGTCTGGCCTATTATCTGCTGCGCGAAGCCAATGTGGTGGTGGTTCCTGGAGCGGCCTTTGGATCGGACAAACATATTCGGATTTCTTACTCCACTTCCATGGAGCAAATCGAAAAAGGCATGAAGCGCATTGCACAGGCTCTGCGGCAGCTCAAGACCCCCAAACAGGTTAAATTTGTTCAACTCAACAACTACAAAACCAAAATTCAGAAAGCGGTTCCGGTTGAGACCGATCTCAACCTGGAACAGCGGGCTGCTTTAGTGGCCGAAGCAGAAGCCCATCTGAAATTTGACCAATACTTTGAGTGGAATGCCAATATTAACGGACTGATCATTCAGTTGCGTACCAATCAATCCCATCTGAACGATTTCTGGATGGAAAACTGGTATCCGGCGCAACTGGAATCCGATCTGGAACCGCATGGTGTGATTTACGCAGTCGACGGCGTGGTGGGACGGGAAGCCCATGCTTTTTACCATGCCGATTCGGCAACCGGAATTTTGTTCAACAGCGATTATTATGCTTCCTTGCGTTCGCTGGCCCTGAGCATGGTTAGTGACTTAGGTGAACGGAAATTTGATTTGCACACGGTACGCGGTTTTTCCGGTGATTTTCAGGGACGCGGTTTTGCCCTGATCGGTCCCAAAGGCACTAAAAAGACGCCGGTTTTTTATCAATTGTTACAAAGGGAAGGGCTGGCCTGGCACAGCAACGATCTGCTTTTTGTCAGATTTGGCGGCGGTTTTGCCGCAGCCGATGTGGCCGAACGCAAGTTTTATCTGCCCACTCAACACGCTGAGTACTGGCCTTCGTTTGCTTCGCTTTTTGAAAAATGTAAATGCGAAAATGTTGTTACGGATCGCGTGGACTGTGAAAATCAGCAGTGTGAAATGATCGAGCAGTGTGCAATGGATCGCGGTTTACCATACTGTTTCACGGCTTCTAAAAAATCTGCGGCCATGCTTGATCCTTACTGGTTGGGCGGTATGGAACGCCATGTGAAACGAATTGATTTACAGATGCTGATTTTATTAACCGCAGATCCTCTGGCTGAACCGGTCAAAAAATTAGAGGCAGAACAGGCATTGACGATTCTGAGTCAGGGCGCCAGCAGCGGCCCCTCACTGGAAGCACAGGCTAAAAATCAGCCGTTTTACAATCCGCATTTAATTGTAAAAGATGAACTGCGTTTAAAGCAGCATCAGGAACGATATTTAAAGTTATTACAAATGGTTAATGTTTTTCAAATCAACACAGCCGGGCAAACGGCAGCACAGATTGCCGAACGCATCCTGTACATCTTGGGTAGTGAAAGTTAAACCACAAAACAGGGAAACATCATGTACGAAGCGCTTTACAATGAGCCATTTTACGAACAGTTCTACCAGGAATTAAAACAACTGTTACAGGGCCCCAATATTAAAACCGTGAACATGCACTATCTGGAAAAAGAGGCAAAAAAGTACGCCAATAAATCAAACTTTGGCTCATACGTCTGGATGTCAAAGTTTTCCAGTCGCCTGGCGCCCAAAACGGTTTATCTGGGCAGCCCGCGCGTCCGTTTGCCCAAACCGTTACCGTCCCATGTGAAGATACTGGAAAACCACCAGGAAGAATTAAAAAAAGTTTTACATCTGGTTAAAAATCTGCCTTTCGTGCACATTCGTCGCCAAATGGGCCATAATGATTATTACAATCCGATTTGCAATCTTTACGTTTCGGTGGCTGATCCCAAAAATGTGCGCAACGCTTACATGTGGGCCAGCACCATGTTTGATGTCGGAAATCGCCCTGGTCCGGAATTAATCATGCTGCACATCCCGGAAGAACACATGATGCGGGCGCAGGTATTGGCCTTGCCCGAATACAATTTGAACATTGCTCTGGGAACCGATTACCTGGGCGAGAACAAAAAGGGATTTTTGCGTCAGGCAATGTGGCGGGCCGATGAACAGGGCATGCTGGGCCTGCATGCCGGTACTAAAATTGTTACGGTGCGTGATCCTAACGACAATCGGCTTAAAAAGTACGGCGTGTTTCTGTTTGGCATGACGGCTACCGGTAAATCAACCTGGTCCTGCCATCAATTGGGATTGGATCACACACGGGACGAAAAAACGGAGGTTTGCCAGGACGACATTGTCTTTTTGCGGGATGACGGTTCAGCCCTTGGTTCGGAGAACAATTTTTACGTTAAAACCGATGTCCGGCCTGAACAGCAGGAAGCCATGTACAACGCGCTGATTCACAAATCGGCCCTGCTGGAAAACATCATGATGAATTACAAGGGCGAAATTGACTTCCTGGATGAATCATTATGTGGCAACGGCCGGGCGGTGATTTTCCGTAAGCGACTGGCGGTTCGGCAGGACAAAAAGCTGGTGGGCATCAGCGCCCCTACGGTTAACTTACCGCCGCTAGACGAAATGGACGGTATTATTTTCGCCTTTATTACACGTCGCAATACCATTATGCCCTTTGCCCAGCGCCTGACACCGGAGCAAGGCGTTCTGGCCTATTTGTGGGGCGAATCAACGCACAGTTATGCTTCCAATCCGGAAAAGGCAGGTGAATCCGTACGCATCGTTGGAACGGATCCTTTTATCATTGGTTCGCGCGGTGTAAAGGTCAACCGTTTTTACGACATCGTCATGAAATTAGTGGAAAAATACCCCGATAAAGTCCGTTTTATGATGTACAACACAGGCGGCATGGGCGAGATTATTGAAACCAGTCAGCAAAATGGCAAGCTGGTTAAAAAACTGGTGCGCAAAGTGGAACGCGTGCCGCTTAATTTGATGGCCGCCATTCAACGAGGTGATTTGCGTGGCACCAACACTTACGAAAAAGGCATTTTGGGCACCGAAGGCATTGTGGCTGTGGAAGGTCGGCCGTTACACGAATATGACGTGCGCAGGTTTTACTCTGAAGAACAGATTAATCAGTATTTTAAGGAATTGATTGAAGGGCGTAAAAAATTCACCGAAGAAATCGCTTCCGAAGGTTTGAAACCGGAAATTGTGCGTGCGGCAGAGCGGGCCTTTATGATTGAACAAAAAATAGCTCCGACAAAAGTTAGCGTACCTGACGCGTTTAAGGAAAAGGTTGCCGTACGGGAGGAAATCAGCACGGGAGTTAGCAGCATGCGTCCCCGCCGGCCGGGCATCTGGCGCTGGAGGTAGAATCGCAGAAAGGTGCGAAATAATTTAAGCCACTGATCTGCACAGATTAGCATGGATTCCTTAATAGAAACCTTTGAAAAAATTGTTAACAATGAAAGCTTTGAAATAATAATTTTTATTAAAAAACTCACCCCCTGTTCCCCCTCTCTTTAATAAAGAGAGGGGGACTTAATGAGTTGAAAATACGTAAGATAGCCTTGGTAAGGGGGTGAGTTAAAAACTAAACCAAAGTGCAAAAAATATTCAAAATTATT
>JAGHBR010000517.1 GCA_021160885.1 Caldisericaceae bacterium | reverse complement strand
AGAGGACTGCTGTCCAATTTTTTATCAAAGTAATTGCCTATGTAGCCAAAAAACAAAACTCCACCAATCATCACATAGACAATACTTAAATAAGGCGTTGCAACTTGAAATGCCTTATGAAAATCCTGGGCAAAATTACGTTTTTTATTTTTGTTCATTGGATTTTAAGGGCTGATTTTTTGACGGGACGCTGCCTGAAGTTTGACCAACGCCCATATCGGAACTGCCCTGAAAAACCGCCCCCTCATCAATAATCAATTTGCTTGCTTTTAATTCGCCAATTAAACTTGATTTCGACTCTAACACTAATTTTTGATTAACAAATATTTTCCCCTCGATTTTACCGCCAACAATCGCATTCGTAGCTTGAATTTCTCCTTCTATTTTACCCGTTTCTCCTATTGTTAATGTACTTTTGCAGATGATCTTGCCTTTAACGGTTCCATCAACTCTCAAACTACTTTCGGTGTGCAGCTCACCGTTTACAACCGTACCTTTGCCAATAAAATTTAATTCGCTTGAGCTGCTTTCCGCCGATCCTTTGAATGCCATATTCTTTTCCCTTTTTGCTAAAATTAACGTTCATTTAAATAATTAATCGGATTTACAGGCTGATTATTACGCCAGATTTCATAATGTAAATGGGGACCGGATGTGATTTTGCCGCTATTCCCCAGTAGAGCGATGACCTGGCCCTTTTTAACCTTTTCCAATTCTCTAACCATGTTGACCTGATTGTGCTTGTAAAGCGTAATAAAACCAAAGGCATGGAGGATGACAAGCGTATACCCGCCATCATTTGTCCAGCCTTCAAATAAAACTACTCCATCAGCAGGCGCCCGAACAGGAGTTCCGGTTTTGGCCGCAATATCAATACCCAAATGAGCATCACTTAACAACGACGAGGGCTCATAGCCACGTGCAATAAAGCCTTCCACCGGAATTAGAGAAGGGATGTTGTTGAAAAGTGAACGTGACCGCCCAATGTCCATAGATTCAAAATTTAATTCATTCCAGGAAATCGAATCCTGGTCTGCCGGTGCTTCTACTTTAAGGTAACCTTCGAAAGAAGAACGTATTTTCTTTTGAAAATTTTGCAAAGTAACCAGTTCTTCTTTTAATTGATCGACTTGTTTTAAACTTTTTACCAGTTTAAAATTTTCTTCTTTTAAATGATTATTTTCCAAAACAAGCGAACCCAATTTCCAATAAGCTAAAAAACCGCCGGAAATCAAAAACAATAAAATGACCAACAAAAAAATTAAAAATCGAACAAAGGCCACCGACAAACGAAAAGAACGCGATTCCTCTTTACCATCCGGAATGATTAAAAAGTTAATGTATTTTTTTTGACGTGAACGATGGGCCATTTTATTCCTACTCTTTCAATCGTTCTATTATTTCGTACAAACGATTTAAGTCTTCAGGCGAATAAAATTCAATTTCAATAGTTCCGCCTTCTTTTCGCGAATGAATGTTTACTTTGGTGCCAAAAATTTCTCTCAGTTCCGATTCCATTTTTTGAATAAATACCGATCGCTTAGGCCGTTTGCTTTGCGCTTCAATTTCCTTTTTATTCTGGAAATCTTTCACCAGCTGCTCGACTTTGCGAACCGACAGTTTATTTTTAACCGTTTTTTGCCAGATTTTAAATTGCGCCTGCTGATCATCAATAGCCAATAATGCCCGGGCATGGCCCATACTGATCTCTTCTTTTTGAACCGATTCCTGAATTTTAGCCGGCAACTTTAAAAGCCGGATAAAATTGGTAATAGTTGAGCGATCTTTACCAATTTTTTTTGCGACTTCATCCTGTGTGAGCTTGCACTCATCAATCAATCGCTGATAAGCCTGAGCCTGCTCAATAGGATTTAAATGATCACGCTGTACATTTTCAATCAGGGCCAGCTCAAGCATTTCTTCTTTGGTTTGTATATCAATAATGTAAGCCGGAATTTTTTCGTAGCCCAAATCGCTTACGGCCCTTAACCGACGTTCCCCGGCAATCAACTCATAATGATTGTCTTTTTTCCTGACCGTAATGGGTTGAATAATGCCATTTTCCTGAATCGAATTTTTTAATTCTTCCAGCTTTTGCGGATCAAAATCCTGCCGCGGCTGAAAGGGATTGGGACGTACCAAAGCGACTTCTACCTCGGTTAAAAAACCAGCAGCCGGCCCGCTTTCCGTCAAATGTTCTTTTTCGGGAATCAGGGCGCTTAGGCCTCTTCCTAATCTATTTGTTTTCCTCACCGATAACTTCCTCTGCCAGACTGATGTAATCTTGACTTCCTACACAAACCGCATCATACATGATGATCGGTTTGCCAAAACTTGGCGCCTCACCGAGACGCACATTGCGATGAATCACAGTTTTGTAAACCTTTTCTTTAAAGTATTCACGCACTTCCTGTGCCACCTGATTACACAAGTTTAATCGATTGTCGTACATTGTTAACAATACGCCTTCAATTGCCAGATTAGGATTAAGACCTTTTTGTACCAGATGAATGGTATTCAATAGTTGCGATAATCCCTCCAGCGCGTAATATTCACATTGAATAGGAATTAAAACCGAATCAGCTGCCGTTAAGGCATTTAAAGTTAACAATCCAAGAGACGGCGGACAATCAATAAAGATATAGTCATACTGTTCTTTTAATTTGCTTAATTTTTCTTTTAAACGATGTTCTCTGGATGGAACTTCAACCAGTTCAACTTCAGCGCCCACCAGACGGATGTGCGAAGGGATGACATCTAAAAAAGGTACTTTGCTTTTGGTTACAACTTCTTCAATGGGCACATCATCCATCAGTAATTCATAGGTGGAATAGATCTGTTCATCCGGAATAATACCCATACCACTTGTGGCATTTGCCTGCGGATCAATATCTACCAACAGCGCGCTTTTCTCAGCAACAGCAATACAACTGGCCAAATTTATCGCTGTTGTGGTCTTACCAACCCCACCTTTCTGATTCGTAATAGTAATTATCTTCCCCATAAATCCAATCCATATTAATCATAATTTTAAACTTAGCAATTTAACTTACTTCTTAAATTAAATCAAGCAGATTTTTCCACGGCTGAATAAAAACTAAATGTTTCCCGCTACCTCCATCCTCTGTCTTACTGTCTTCCGAATCGATGGCCTTCGGCTCTTATTTCGATTCATTAAAACATAATTCTTAACACTTTGTGCTATCAGAATTATTAAACCTTATAAAAATGAAAATCGAATTTCGAAACATTTTCTCATCGTTATTTATGCGTGAAAAAAAATTTATCCTAATAAAACGCATTTACACCCCAGCTCAAGTTGAGAATTTGAGCGCGTAAAAGTAAAGGTGTAGCGCGCTTCTACTTCTTATTACCTTAATTTCTTTTAAATAAGATCCGTAAAACCCGTGTAATCCGTGTTCTATCAATTAAATCAGTGGCTCCCTGTCCTGCGGGCCAGGGAGCCTTTACTAATCAATATTTAAAAAATAGGCCAATTTCTCTGTGTTCCTGCGGCTACTAATTTTGATTGCGGCAGTGCTGCCTTTGTTTAATGAGCTGTAAAAAATGGAACTAATCTCCCTTAAAATCATTCCAAATTAACAAATTTGAATTTCACGTTTTTTAAGTTTAAATTCATTGGCTTAATTTAAATGAATTTAGAGTAAAGGAGAACTCGGCTTTATGATGACCAAAATGCGCGAATTCAGTAAAATATTTATCATTCTGGTTGCTGTTGCATTTATTGCCTTAATGGTTTTTGAATGGGGCGCTGACTACTCCAGTCAATCGCGTCGTCGGGATGTGGTAGGTGAAGTCAATGGCAAAAAATTGACATACAGTGAATTCAATGAATTATTTCAAAGAGTTTATCAGGAAGAAAAGGCACGAACCGGAAAAGAAAATTTTACCGACGATGATTTACAGAAACTGCGCGATCAGGTATGGGAACGCTTTGTTCAACAGACGCTTTTTGAAGAAGAGATGAAACGTCTGGGAATTGCCGTAAGTGATTCCGAAGTCGTTTACCAGATTTTAAATTATCCGTTGGAAGATTTTAAACGCCATCCCTCTTTCCAGACCAATGGCGTGTTTGACATGCAAAAATACCGTGCTGCTCTGGGCAACCCCAATATTCCCTGGATGCAAATCGAACAAATCTACCGTCAGCAAATTCCTTATGTAAAATTGCAGAACATCATTACCAATTCGGTTCGTGTCAGCGACCAGGAAATACTTGATGACTTCATTAAAAATAATATTAAAGCCAAGGTTGAATATCTGGGTGTCAATAGTTTTCAATTCATTAGCGATTCTTTAAAAGTCAGCGATCAGGAAATTGAAAAATTTTACAACGAACATAAAGAGGACTTTACTCAGGAAGAACGCCGGGCCATCGCTTATGTAAAATTTGAAATAAAAACCACCAAAGAAGACACCTTGGCAGTAATGCAGGAATTTGAATCCATTAAAAAGAGGCTGGCCGCCGGTGAAAATTTCAACGACCTGGCTCTGGAATATTCCGAAGATCCTTCGGTAAAAAACAATAAAGGCGAGCTTGGTTATTTTGAAAGAGGCGATATGGTCAAACCTTTTGAAGAGGCAGCTTTTAATGCCAAAGTAGGCGAAGTGGTTGGACCTATCAAGACCCAATATGGTTTTCATTTGATTAAAGTTGAAGACAAGAAAAAAGAAAATGGAAAATTAAAAGTAAAAGCCAGCCACATTTTAATGAAGGTACATCCAGCGCCATCTCGCGTGGAAGAGGTAGAAAACAATGCCCGTCTATTTGCTGAAGACGCCAAAACGAATGGTTTTATAGAACAAGCCAAAACCATGGGCTACGAAGTAAAGGAAACAGCGCTGTTCCCCAAAGCAGGTGATTTTATTCCGGGCATAGGTAACCATGCTGCCATTAAGGCCTTTGTTTTTGCTGCTGAGTTGGGAGAGGTTTCTAACATCTATCACGTAGACGATGGCTATGTAGTTGTTACGGTAACCAAAATTGAACCTAAAGGTTATCGCCCACAGGAAACCGTTAAACCGATTATTACCAATCGTATTCGTTCAGAAAAAGCAAAAGCCCTGGCCCGTGAACATATTGAAAAGTTTAGCGATCGCGTAAAGGCTGGAGAAGATTTTACCAAGATAGCTGAAAGCGATCCGGAGAAGAAACTACACCATGACGTAACGCCATTTTTCAGCCGTGCCTCTACGGTACCTGGCATTGGCTTTTCGCCGGAATTCAATGCCACTGCCTTTACGCTGGAACCTGGAGAAATTTCCGATCTGGTAGAAACTACCAGAGGTTACTACTATCTTAAATTACTGGAAAAAACACCATTTGATTCTTCTGCTTTTGCAGCCCAAAAAGAAGCTATTAGAACCCGATTGCTAAATGAAAAACGTAATAAAATTTTTACCAGCTGGTATGAGAACCTTAAAGCAAAAGCAGACATTGTTGATAATAGAAAAATGTTCAATCTCTAAAATTTCCTCCTCCCTCCCTCAATTAATAATTGGGCTCCCTTCGGGGAGCCTTTTTTTGTTTTTACCCTTTTTTGTAATGAGGACAACATCTAAAGCAGATGGACCGCAACCCAAAATAGGTAGCTCCAGAGGCCACAGAGAATTTTTACTCTATTTTTGTGATTTTGGGATGATTAGCTTTTTTCCTTCAATCGGGACAAATTTTCTGCAATTTATGGCTGGCTAAAAACGTTTGATCCTTTGGGGGGAAGTACTCTAATTTCTGATTTTAAAGATGATTTTAACAAATTTAATTTTTCGACTTGTTTTCTTGCCTTGTTTTGTAAAGCCAATACAAACAGTTTATTTTTTCAATTCCATGTAAATCTCAGGATGTTTTAATCTTCCAAATCCAAATTGAGCATAAAGCCCATGTGCATCCCCCGTGGCCAACATGAACTTTTGCACAGCCTTTAGTCTATCAGAATTTAAAACATTTTGAATCAACCATTTTCCCAGGCCCTGCCCTTGAAATTGCGGTAAAATGAACACATCACACAAATAGGCTAAGGTGCAATAATCGGTAATTACACGAGCAAAACCGATTTGCTGCGTTTTGTGAAAGAGGGCTAAACAATAGGAATTTTCGACACTTAGTTTTACGGTTTCAAAGCTTCTGCCTTCTGCCCAGTAAAAGCTAGTAAGTAAGGAATGAATTACACTTAAATCCATCTTTTCTTTTTGATCGGTTAACCAGTAATCACCACGTTTGATTTCCATATTCACCTCCCCAATTTTTTTAACATTTCGAAGTTAGTTCTAATTTAATTGCTGTTCAAGGTATTAGCTAGTGACTCATAAAGGGAATTTACTTGACAAATGAAAAGCTTGATATTATATTGGTGTACGTTTGTACTATTAAAGGAGCAGACATGTTAAATCAACAAAAATTTTTAGCCATCGATTCTAAAGATTTTTTAAACGATTTCGAACAGGATTGGTTTGAGGAACGGGCGGCCATTTACGAATTTGATGCCGGTTTTAGCCGCAGGCAAGCCGAATGGTTAGCCTGGCAGGAAATACAACAAAAGCGTGAAATGCTATTGATGAACAAAGCCAGTTGAATACATTTCATTTTGGCAATTAATTAATTACAATTGAGGCATTTTGTTTACCTATAGCAAACAGATTTGCTTAATTGTAATTGGAGTCATTTTTTCTCGAATCAAAGTTCGATTTACGATTTTGAACTAATGTAAAGTTCTGCTCTCCTCTGCAAAAATATTGGTTAAAATCTAAGACTTCTGGAAACAGTCCCAATTTGTCCTCAGCTCATCATATCTTTTTTCATATCATTGGACATTTTTCTAAAATAGAGCAGCAATAGAACAATCAGCCAGACCGGCATGGACAACGAAAAGAACAGGAACCATGTTGGTAATTTACCAGCCAGGCTACCGTGATAAATTCCATATTCCAGTATAAGGAATGATAAGGTTAAAACCGCTTCTAAAAAAATTATTACTTCAAAATAACGATTAATCCAGAAGGTCTGTCTTTCTTTGGGAATTTTAGAAATATTTACATAAAACGCAGGAAGATTGAGTAAATATGGATATTTATTAAATAAAGTAAAGCGAAACCTGGCCAAAACAAGAAGAATAATCGGCGCAATACTAAAGGCTGCTGGCAGGATAAAAAAAGTGGTCTTACTGTCGTAGCGTGTCGGTTCTCCGTTAAAGCCAAAATGCCCGGGAATTTCTTTTGGTAATTTTCCATGGGCATAAAAGGCCAGGCCCCACATGGCAAGTACTCCCAAAATGAGGATTTCCCCATTTTTCCAAAAGGCCTGGGCTCCACTTGATGATTCATTGCCCTCTTCCCTACTTAATGAATTGGAACATCTCTTGTTGATCAACCATTTTGAAAGTATTTACCGGGCATTACTTATTTATTCAATTTTTTTTATTTTTGAATATATTTACAATTTCTCCAAAATAAAATCGATGGTAATCATTTTGTGCATAATTTTCTTCAATGGTGGGATCGACAAACTTTTGCGGCTCAAAATCGTCCCAGTAAATTTTACGTGCTTCTATGATTAGCTGCGCTTCTTTAAAGGCTACGCCATTGTCCCCGGGCGAGGCAATTGGCGTAAGACTTGAATCTGCAATTTTGTTCCCATCCCTTCCCGAACGGCTGCCAAGTAGTTGCAGAGCGAAACGGTACTTTTCCGGAAAAGCGCAAAGCGTAAAATAATCAAACCGATTCATGAATTGATAGGTAAAACGGGTTGGTCGAACGGCTACCTGTACAAACGGCCGGTTCCACATGATACCCATACTGCCCCAGGAAATGGTCATGGTGTTAAAATCTTTTTTTGCAAAATCTCCGGCCGTTAGTAAAAACCACTGATCATCAAAAAGCGAAAAAACATTAAATTCAAATGATTTGAGGTTTACCTTTTTAAATTGTTCCATCTATAATCCTCTTAAATTTTAGATTGCTGATAGTGAACGCCCCGTTTTTTAAACTCTTCGAAAACAAAATTAACCAACTGATGGTTGCTGCCTAAAAGTTCCAGGGGAATAATTCCGGTTTGTGTGATCATGCCATTGAGCAAGGCCAGGGTCATAATCGTAGCCGTAAAACCAGTTGTTCTGGCCATGGAATGAATGTCTGTTTCAGGATCGTAATAATCCAATAGATCAAAACGCACGCCTTCTGTTATATTTTTTGCCTCAATACGCATGACGGTCAAATCCTGGTTGCCTGCTTTTAATTCCCACTCTTTGAACAGAGCACGGCAGGTCACTTCCAGCGGACTGATTTTACAGCCGTCGATTTCGATCGGTGTAGTCTCCAACAAACCGCTTTGTTTTAAGAACAGGACTTTTTCCCTATGGCCCGGATAGCGCAGTGTTTTTTCGACCATGTTTGGCGCTTCGATGGTTTTAAGTAATGTGCGCAGACCGTCGCTGTTAAAAGCCTCTAACGTACCGACTTCAGGGAAGTCAATAAATTCCGGATCGGTCAGGGGGGCTTTGATCACCAGTTTGCCATCGACTTTAAAGCGTGCTGGGCGGGTGTATTCTTCAATTACATCGACAGGTGAGAAAACCGCTTTGTATTCCCAGGGCAGCTGCCTAACCTTTGGCAATCCACCCACGTAAATTTTGACTTCTTCCAATGTCCCCAGCAGGGACTGCGCATAGCCGACTAACAAGTTACTCATGCCCGGAGCGACGCCACAATCTACCAAGGCCGTTACACCATTAGCCTTAGCTAAACTATCCAGCGTAAGCGCGTCTTCCGGGAAGAAGGCGATATCCACTACTGTTCTTTTTAGTTCAATAAGGCTTTTTAAAGTTTGATAACCTAAAAAGCCAGGTAAGGCATTAATCACCACTTCGGCGTCTGCGGTTAGTTCCTTCAAAACTATTAAGTCAGTAGCATCTGCTACTCTGGTTTCAATTCCTTCAATCGAGTCAAGCGCCTGTAATCTGGAAATGTCACGATCAACTACCAGTACTTTAATATTTCTTGCTCTGGCCAAATCCCTGGCCATGGGATTGCCGATCAATCCGGCACCTAAAATCACCACCTGCATTGTCAATCCCTTTCTTTGTTTATTAAATAAGAGAATAATTTATCAAATTTACTTTTCAAGTGCAAAAAGCATAATTAAGTTAAATCAATGAATATTAAAGTTTAAGCGAGTAAAAATAAAGACGGAGCGTGCTTTTACTTCTTCAAATATTGCAAACCATTGATTACTTTAGTTTCTGAAAATCTCTCAAATCCATGTTCTAAAAAAGAATCGGTGTTAATCCGTGTAAATCAGTGGCTCTAAAATGTCGGTGTTTTTCGGTGCCCTTCGGTGGCTACTATTTAGACTAAATTTGCACCAAATTTCCAAAATGCTTATTCTTAAATTTTTAAAACTCAAAATCACGGAGGTAACAATGGCCAAACAAAAACTTTCGCCTTTTCCACCTGTCTTCTGGATTGCCAACTCCATCGAGGTATTGGAGCGTTTTGCTTATTACGGCATTTACATGGGCTTTGGTATTTATCTGGAATATCTCGGCTATACTAAAGCGCAGTTAGGGTTTATTCAGAGTCTGTTTCTGGTTTTGTCTTACACCATTCCCATCATTTCCGGTACCTTTGCTGACCGCTTCGGCTTTAAAAAGGTGCTATTAATTTCGTACCTGGCCTATTTGCCTTCTATTTTATTATTGATTTTAACACGTAGTTTTTCGGGCATTGCCCTGACCATGCTGAGCATCGGTTTTGCAGCGGGCATTTTTAAGCCCCTGATCTCCGGCACGGTACGGGCGGTTACCGATTCCAGCAATAAAACCCTGGGCTTTGGTATTTTTTACGCCATGGTGAACATCGGCGCCTCGTTTGGTCCTATTGTGGCCGGCAAATTAAGGGCTATTTCCTGGAACTATGCTTTTATTGCCGCGGCCATTGCCATTGGCATCATGTTCCTGATTACCTTGTTTTTTTATAAAGAACCGCCGCGTCAGATTGAAGGTATAACCCTGAAGCAAAAATTCAGGGACCTGTACACGGCCCTATCCGACCGAAAATTTCTGTTTTTCCTGATTATTCTCGGCATTTTCTTCTGGTCTCCATTCTGGGCCTTTTTTAATCTTTGCGCCATGTACATCGATATTAACCTTGACACGGCCCGACTCTACCTGAATTTTAAAACCGTTTTGGGAACAGCTTTTGCCAATTTCTTTTCCCACGAAACAGCCGATGGTTCGCGAAAACTGTTGGGTGAAACTATTTCACACACTGGTTACATCATCATGTTTTTCCAGATATTCGTTTCCCGCATCGTAAAAAATTTCAAAGCCATTCCAACCTTTTTATTTGGCCTGTTCATGATTATGTTAGGCTTCATTACTCTTGGATTAGCTAAAATTACAGCGCCGGCAGTGGTCTTTTTGGGCATCACACTTTTTGCCATTGGCGAAATGATTGCTTCACCACGCATTCAGGAATACATTACCTGGATTGCGCCCAAAGAAAAAGCCGGTCTTTACATGGGTAGCAATTTCTTAAGCACCGGCCTGGGTGGTTTGTTGAGCGGCCTGATTTTTACAACCCTGTATGGCTACTTTCGCCAGCAGGGCCATCCAGAATACGTATGGTACGCGCTGGCCGTAAATATGTTGCTGGGCATTGCTGCCATCATCTGGTTTACCAAAACTCTGGGCACGTTTGAAGAGTTGCAAGAATAAATTGGATGTTTGGTTGACGGTTGACTGGTTGAATAGGTGTTATGTTTAAAAGTCAGCGGGGCGTTCGGTGTGCAGTTGCCCCTTTGCCCTTTTCTGGCGTTTTGATAAGGTATTAACTTTTTTGGACTTGTCAAGGGAGGATAATAAAGCCTCTTAATCAAGGAAACCCTTGACAAGTCCAAAAAAGCAAAAATTAATAAGTAACGCCAGAAAAGGGAAAAAATACTGTAACGGTGATTACAGCATTAAATGGCATCCTTTCTTAATTTGTAAACAACTGTTAAATTAAAAGAAAGGATGCCAAAATGAACTCTTCAACACAAACTAATAAGTTAAGTTT
>JAGHBR010000169.1 GCA_021160885.1 Caldisericaceae bacterium | reverse complement strand
GAATTTAATTTCTGCGGCAATCTTGCGAGTTCCGCGAGAAATTATTTCAAGCAGATAACGCGGAATCACGAAGAAGGACGCCGAGATATCTATTCCAAAAAATAAAAAATTCTGAAAAGTTCCGCGAGTTCTGGGAGAGATTTTTTTCACACAAAAGAAGCCGTAAAAATTCTTGGTAATTTCGGGATTTGATCTTAATTTATTGATTCTGATAAAAAGCACAGGGGACAGAATTTCAACCGGTTTAATTACGTTAATTTAATCAAACTAACGGGACAGCAATGAAACGAATTTTTAATTTAAGATTAGAAGAATTTTTGGCTTTACTATTTTTTATTCCATCGTTGTTAATCACCATTAAAGCCAATCACTACTTTTTTGCCGCGGGCATGCACATTCCGCGTAAATATTACGGCGGTTTGATTCGGCTTGGCGTTACCTTAAGCTTAATGATTGCCTTCTATTATTTTGTCAAATACCGACCTTTCTGGAAATACACCTGGTGGTTACGGGAGGTCATGCCTTTTCTATTTTGCATTGCCATCTACACCAACATGCACGATACCATCGGCTTTGTTAATCCCCATGACGTCCACGATACTTTAATCAAAATTGAAGAAGCTCTTTTCGGCGTACAACCGGTACTTTGGGCGCAGCAATTTTACCACCCCTGGTTAACGGATTATTTCAGCATCAGTTACATGAATTACTTCATCATTGCCGTTGTGGTGGTAGTCTACTTGCTGGTAAAGAACCGGCCGCTGGAGATGCGCAAGGTTTTGGTTGGTACAATTCTGTGTTTTTATTTCGGTTATTTTCTGTACATTCTTTTCCCCGCAGCACCACCGCGTTTAACCTTAGCCAACCAGTTTACACGCGACTTTACTGGCGGATTTATTACGCACATGCAAAATAAGCTTATTAATCTCAATCCCTCTTCTTCGCGGGCCGCTTTTCCCAGTCTGCATTGTGCTGTAACGCTGATTAGTTTAATGTACGCTTTTAAATACAGCAAGAAATTATTCTGGATTTTATTAATCCCCGGGATCAGCCTGGTGTTAGCCACGGTTTATTTGCGTCACCATTACGTGGTGGACATTATTGCGGGTTTTGCGCTGGCTATTTTCACCTATCTGGTTGCGCCTCATATTGATCAATGGTGGAATAATTTGCGAAAAAAATACGCAACGGTTGAGGATCACCTGTTAAACATAGAACAAGAAACGATTATTCGCCGCGGTACTTACGTTGGTAGTAATACATAAAAATTTCGGCAACCCGAAATTCTTCATCTGATTTCGCTCCCTGCTTGCGGATACGAAGCAAATCTTTAAGCGTGTAATTGCGCAATAAATTCAGGTCTTCTGCTTTAAAATCTTCTTTATGACCAAATTCCAGGATTTCTATTAGTACATTCAGCGTAATATTTTTGAAATGGTAAACCACAAACGGTTCAAAGGATTTGCCGGTTTCTTTTTCCAGAATATCCATTACTTCCAGAATGTCCATCCGATCTTTATACTGACGACGGGAGGTAAGCGCATCAAATACATCGCAGACCGCTAAAATCTTACCGCCCAAGGGAATTTCATCTCCTTTCAATCCCTGGGGGTAGCCCGTTCCATCGATTTTTTCGTGATGCGCCGCTGCAATTTGAGGAATTTCCTTTAAATGCCTCTGAAAGCGAATTTTAGCTAAAATGCTTTTGCTTAAAACCGCATGACGTTTGATAATGTTGTATTCCTCGTCAGACAATTTTTTATTTTTGAATAGAACAATTTCCGGGATACCTAATTTGCCGATATCATGTAATAACGCGGCGTAACGGATAAGTTCAATTTCTCTTTTGGATAGCCGCATCAAGCGAGCTACCTGAACGGCGTAAAGCGTTACACGGCGGGAATGCCCGGAAGTAATGTAATCACGGGCATCCAGCGTGGTCGAAAGAGTTTCCATAAAGCTAACAAACGAACGATTCAACTCGTCGTACAGGCTGGCATTTTCCACCGCTGTAGCCGCAATGGAAGCAATAGCTTTTAACAGTTCCACATCCCCTTCTGTAAAACTGCCCTGCTTTTTATTAAGTACCTGAAAGACCCCGATGATTTCATTCTGCTTATTGTGCATAGGCATGGTTAAGAGGTTTCTGGTTCGGTAGCCGGTCTTCTTATCCACTTCCGGATTAAAACGAGGATCGGCATAGGCATCTCTGATGTTCAAAATTTCCCCGGTACGGGCTACATGGCCTGCAATGCCTTTTTTCATTGGAAATCTGATTTCCTGATTAACCCCCATGGCTACCTTTGACCACAATTCCTGGCGTTCCTGGTCAATTAAAAATACCGTACAGCGGTCGGCATTTAACTGTTCGCGGGTCACTTCCATAATGCGATAGAGCAATTCATCTAAATCCAGTGTGCTGCCAAGGTAATCGGAGATTTTAAGCAGAGCCTTCAGGCGTTTTACTTCATGTTCGAGGGCGCTTTGAACTTTTTTTGAAACCTCATTTGTCCTGGTCATCATCGAGTTCTTCAAAGTCTGCATCTTCGATTAAATCTTTGTATTTTTTTTGAAACGGTTGTTTGTCACTCTTGTTGGCCCCCTTTACGGGCGTTTGTTTGTTTTCGACCAAAGACTTTAAAAATTTATAAAAAAAGTATCCGATTATAAAAAGAAGAATATAACGCCACATGATTCAACCCGATTTTTTAGGTACATAATATTTGGTTCCCCCTGTATGTTGATTAATTTGAACCAGAATGTCACGGTAATCATCTTCGTTATGCTGAAAATCAATTTCATCCGTATTAATCACCAGTAAAGGGGTTTTAGTGTAATGAAAGAAAAAACGGTTGTACAGTTCATTTAAGGCATCGATGTATTCGTAAGAAATATTTTTTTCATAAGGACGACCTCGTTTTTTGATATTCTCCATTAAATGTTTTGTAGAGGCCTGCAGGTAGATGACTAAATCCGGACGGGGTATTTCTTTCTCAATCAGACGGGCAATTCCATCGTATAATTTCATCTCTTTTTCAGAAAGATTTAAGGTGGCAAAGATGCGGTCTTTTTCAAAAATGTAATCGCTAACCACTTTCTGTCTGAACAGATCGACCTGCCTGAGCTCCTGTAGCTGCCTGAACCGACTCAGCAGAAAAAAGATCTGCGTCTGAAAGGCATAATGTTCTGGATCACGGTAGAAATCCTCTAAAAAGGGATTTTCTTCAAATTCTTCCAAAATCAGATGAGCGCCCAGTGTTTTGGACAACATATCGGCCAATGTCGTCTTCCCTGCTCCAATCACGCCTTCAATGGCAATGTAATGTAAGTTTTTTAAAGACATGCTACCATTTCTCTATTAAAAGTTGACAATCATCGCGCCCTTCAAGCTGCTGGAGTAATGTAGCGATTTTTTCACCGGAACGAAAGGTAAATTGCTGGTCAATCCAGGCCATGGGCTGCAAAACGAATACCCTTTGCTTTAAGAGGGGATGTGGAATTTTTAAAATACTTGTTTCCACAGGTGTGCCTTCCCATTCCAAAATGTCAAGATCGATTTTGCGCGGCCCCCAGTGTTCGCTTTTTGTTCGCCCCAGGCGAACTTCCGTTTGTTTCAGTTTTCGTAACAGTCGAAAAGGGTTTAAACCGGATTCAAGTAACACCACGGCATTCAAAAACGGCGGTTGATCTTTTTTTCCCCAGGCTGCTGTCTGGTAAACTGGAGAACTGCATTGAATGGTTCCAAATCGGTTTAATGCCTGCCTGGCTAATTTTAAATTTTCTAACCGATCTCCTAAATTACTGCCAAGGCCAATCCAATACTGCATTTTTTACCTGGTTCTGAAGATTTCGATTTCTACAAAGTCCAGCAAACCGTTCAAAGGCACATGTGGTTTACGGACACGAATCAATACATTTTCAATACCTGGTAGTTCAAGGATCCGTTCAGCAATACGTTCGGCTACGGTTTCTATCAATTTAAATTTGGAATTTTCAAAAATTTCCTTGGCAATCCGGTAGATTTTTCGATAATCGATGGTTCTTTTCAAATCATCGGAGGCTGCTGCCTCAGAAAAATCGCATTGAATTTCCATATCGACTTCGAATTTTTGGCCTAATTCCCTTTCGGCCTCATAATAACCATGGTGGGCGTAAAAAATCATGTTTTTCAGGCGAATGACATCCAAGGTCGTTTCCTCTAGTTCATCGTTCAATTAAATAAATAAGTTAAAAAAAATTCGCTTAAAATCCGAAAAAAAATGGTTGCCATTCACAGCAAAGTGAGTTGCGGGTATAATTAATGAAAGATTGATTGGTTGAATGGGGTTAAGAAGTTAAAAGTGTAAGAGTTAAGGGTATAAGAGTGTAAGGGTTAAGGGTATTTTGTTTGAATAGACTTCCTACTACCTCCCTGCACTTTATTAGAAGGGAAAGGTGGCCGAGGCGTAAGCCGAGATCGGGATGGATAGAGATAACAAACTTTTTATTCACATTTGAATGTACAATGGGAACATTTTAAAAACAGAACATTCTCGTCCCATGCTCCGCTGCACAGAATAAGAATGTTCTGAATCAAAATTCTAATCTAAAAGAAAAAATTTGTAATTATTTTACAAACATCCTTTATTTTTTGATTTCCCCTACTCAATTCCAAGTTCTTTCAACAGGTGATGCGCTTCGGCAAATTTTTCAGTGACAAACAAAACGTACCGAATGTCCACATTAATTGCCCGCTGGATGCCATCCAAAAACTGCCAGTCGCCGGTCAAAGCCTCCCAGTTGCCGTCGAAGGCAATTCCGATTAACTCGCCCTTTGCATTAAAGACCGGACTGCCGGAATTGCCCCCGGTAATGTCGCATTCGTTTAAAAAGGCCACGGGCACATCTTTAAGCGTTTCATCCTGCCATTGACAGAAATCTTTGGCCTGATAAAGCTGTTTCAACTTTTCCGGTACGATAAAAGGCCATTCGCCGGTTTCCTTTTCCATCACACCGGTAAGAGTGGTAAACGGTTTGTACCAAACGGCATCGCGGGGAGTGTAGCCGGAAATTTTCCCATAGGTAAAACGGATCGTTCCATTGGCATCCGGATAAAATGGCTTTTTCTGGAAGGCCATCAGTAGTTCAATCCATTGCTTGTTCAATTCCCGCAATTCCGCCTTATCTCTCTCTTCTTGTTTGCGGTTCTTTTCAATTTCCGGTTGCAGAGCTTTTGCCATGCGGATGAAAGGGTCATCCATTTTGTTCAATTCTTCCAGACTTTTTTCAAACAAGGAAGAAGCAAATTTAACATCGGTCAACTTAGTTTTAGCATAGGCCTGTTCAATGAAATCATCCACAGAAGCATATTCTTTGAAAATAAAATCCAGTCCTTTGATGCGCTGGTCTTCGGGCAGGTTTTTCAATTTTAATAACATGCGTTTCAGCAGGGCTTTGTCAATTTCAGGTGCGTAGCTCATGTAGCGATATTTTAACCGTTTGACGGATCGCTGTACATCTTTTTCTGAGAACATGGGATTCCGCTCATCTTCCGGTTTAGCACGTTCATATGCCCCGCTGTAAATGGAATTGGCAATGGCCGGAATGGTTCCTGCCAGATAGCGAAAGCGAGTCAAAAAGAAATTACGTTCGTAAGACTGAACCGATTTTTTGAATTTCTTTTCAAAACGTGTTAACAAATCACCATACTGTTGTTTCAGTTCCGGGTCGCTGTTGACAAACTGCTGAACCTGTTTTTCAAGTTCTTTCTTCTTTTCCAGCAAATTAATACGTTTCATGCCTTCCAAATTTCCCTGATAGTTTTTCAGGCTATTGTTCAACCATTTGGTGGTACCGACCGCTTTAATCGCCAATTCTTTTGACTGCTTACCGATTTCATCCAGCATATTGATAATACTCTGGAATTCACTGATGGACATGGGATAGACTTTGTTTAAGTAGAAATCAATGGCAAACGATGTAGAATAGCGGTTGGTACGTCCGGGAAAACCGATAATGAAAGTAAAATCACCCTCTTTAATCGGCGTACGGGCAATTTTAATCCAGCGTTTGGATTTAAAAGGAACGTTCTCTTTGGCGTACGGAACACCTCTGCCATCCGGGCTGGTGTAAATACGCAGAAAAGAGAAATCGCCGGT
>JAGHBR010000102.1 GCA_021160885.1 Caldisericaceae bacterium | reverse complement strand
TTTGAATCTGTAACAACCTCTGTGATTGGAATGAATCAGATTAATAAAGAGAAAAATTTAGCTATTCTTTAGAGAACGTTTTCTAAAGAAAAAATTTTATTTCACCTTATTAAGGAAATTAAAAATATCAATGATTATTTTTTCTGCTATTACGGTAATATTATGGGGCTTTTTTGTATTTTACCAGCTAAATGGAATTTCTAAATATTCCAGATTGCTGATTTTGGGGCTTAATTTGGTTTACGGATTCTTAATTCTTTTATTTCTTGATTACTTTAAGTCAAACATAACCTATCTTATTTTCGGTTTCGTTCTCTTGATATCTGGATTGCGCTATTTAGCCATTTTGGATAAAGACATCTTTTATTGGGCCGAGAATAAATTACAAGGTCAGAGCGTTTTGTTAAGGCAACTGCCATTATTCTCCTGCAGGCTTGGCTTTGTGGGCCAAAGTAATATGGAACTTTTAGAGAAATTAAACATTTTGTTAATTTTTAATCTTATTTTGGCAGGATTCTTGCAATTTGTAATTTTAAGAACTTCAGGAATTAAGGGATCAGGATGGCAAAAAGAACTGATTATTATACTTACAGGTCTGTTTATCATCATAAACAGCCTGATCATCATGAGTGGCGATGTGGACTTCTTTTTGCACATTCTTGAGAAAATTTTACACATTAATTAACTGGGAGTGGATAAAATGCTGCTTTCTATAAAAAAATATCGTGCGTTTGCACTCGTGCTTTTACTTCTGACTTTTTTACAAGCACAAAATCAAAACAAAACGAATGGTCTGAAATTTACTGATATTTCCGGTGCCCCTGTTGCCTTTGATGAATTTAAAGGTCAGATCACGGTTATAAATTTCTGGGCTACCTGGTGTGCCGCCTGCTTAAAAGAAATGCCGGAACTGCAAAAACTGCATCAATCCTTTTCAGACAATCAGGTTAAAGTGGTTGGAGTCGTGGTTATGTCAGATACCGGAAAGATCAACCAAATGCTCAAAATTACGGGCGTCAACTACCCGATTTTTATCGGAACCAGACAACATTTGCAAAACTTAAGTCATAGCCTTATCATTCCACAAACCATTATTCTGGATGGGCAGGGGAATATTTTAACGAAGTTCGAAGGCGCGCAAAACTTCCAAAACATTTCACAATTTATCAAAAACTACTTGAGCGAGGTAAATCTTTCAACCAACAATCATAATGAAACAGATTTAAGCAAAGATTAATTTTAAAATGGATATTAAAATTCATACTACACGAGAGATTCAGCAACGGATTCCCAGATTAAAATTCGGACTGGTTAAGGGACAACAGACAACCGTTCAAAAAGAATGTGTTGAATTTGATGGTTATTTTGCTGATCTGGAACACTATTTAAAAACAACTTTTGCCAACGCCCCTTTATCTTCCCATCCAGTAATCGGCCATGTACGTCGCATGTACCGAAAAATCGGCTGGGAACCTACCAGATACCGCCCTTCTTCCGAAGCGCTGGCTCGACGCATCTTGCAGGGCAAAGGGCTTTACCGGATTTACAACCTGGTTGATCTTGGCAATATGGTTTCGGCCCGCTTTCATTTACCAATGGGACTTTACGATGCAGACAAAATCCAGGGCGAAATCTGGTTTGATGTGGGGCGGGAAGGTGAAAGCTACCAGGGCATCAGTCGGCAGGAAATTCATGCCCAGGGCAAACTGATATTAAGAGACCGGATTGGTATTTTTGGCAATCCCACGGCCGATTCAAAACGCACTTCTTTATCTGAGCAAACAAAAAATGTGCTGGCCATCTTCTTTACACCACCGGAAATTGATTTAAGCTACCTGAACCAAACCCTGGATCTTTTGATCAACTATTTTTCGCCTTACGCTAAACATCTTGAAAAAGAGGTTATTACTTTTTAAATCTTCAAAGGTCATTCAACCATCATTTAACCTAAAGCCACATCCAACAACATCATTACAGCAAAGCCAAGCATGGCGCCCATGGTAGAAATATCAGTATTGGCTTTATTGGACTGCGATTCGGGAATCAGCTCTTCCACCACCACATAAATCATGGCGCCCGCTGCAAAAGACAGAGCATATGGCAACAAGGGACGCATGGCCAGAACTGCCGCAGCGCCCAACACACCGGCGACAGGTTCCACAATACCGCTTAATTGCCCATACCAAAAACATTTAAACCTCGACAAGCCTTCGCGGCGCAATGGCCCGGAAACAGCCACTCCCTCGGGGAAGTTTTGAATCCCAATACCAATGGCCAAAGCAATGGCGCCGGTAATGGTTGCAGCAGGCAAACCAGCAGTCACCGCACCAAAGGCCACGCCAACTGCCAACCCTTCCGGGATATTGTGCAGCGTAATAGCCAGAATTAACAGCACACTCCGTTGCCACTGGGTTTTAACACCCTCTGCATCTTTAAGTTCTAGGCCCATGTGCAGGTGCGGTAAAAAGGTGTCTATCAGCTTTAAGAAAATGCCCCCTGCTAAAAAACCAACCACCGCTGGCAGCCAGGAGGGAATGGACATCTCTTCTGCCATTTCTATGGCTGGCGCCAGCAAAGACCAAAAGCTGGCCGCTATCATCACGCCAGCGGCAAAGCCCAGCATGCCATCCATCATTTTTTGCTTTACAGACTTGAAGAAAAAAACCATAGCAGCGCCAACTGCGGTCATTAACCAGGTAAAAATTGTAGCCAGCAAAGCCTGAACAACTGGATGAAATCCTAATAACCAACTTTTCATCTTCTCTCCTCAAAATAACAAGTAATTTTTTTCTTTTGGAATCTTCAGAGCTCTGTAGAATATGCGTCCTCTGTCATTCATAGCTGTCCCGGAATTGAAGACGACAAAGCATTTACTGATTCTTTAAAATTAATAAGGATTAGAGATACATCTAAAGTTACAAGTTTAAATTTAAGATACCTCCGATGAAAGTTAGTGCAACACGACAAGTTTTCCGGTTTTTCGTAAAATTTTCCCGGTGCCCAGCTCCCTGACCAGCACCATGTACAGATACGTTCCGGAGGCCAGATTTCGGGCGTCCAATAGTTCATATTGAATTCTTTGGGCCCGCCGGAATTTAGTCCCTAAAGAACAAATTTTTCGCCCGCTAACATCGAAAATACGCACTTCAACCAGGCTTGGGTAATAGATTTGAAAGGGAATTTTGGCAATATTGGAAACAGGATTTGGCGTGCTTTGATAAACGGCTAAATGTTCACCTTGTAAAGGTGGATAAACCACTTTAGCCGTATCTAAAAAATAATACGCTTTTTCCAGATCAATGACGCCCCAACCTAAAAACTTGTCCGGAAAAGCAGCCTGTGAAGCGGTCTCTTTTAGGGCACGCGCCATCATTTCTGGCGTTGTTTGAGGAAATGCCTGCAATAGTAATGCTGCCCCACCCGCAGCCAGGGGACAGGAAAAAGAGGTGCCACTACGGTAACTAAATTCCTGTGCATTAGTATGTGAAGCCACATAAACAAAACGTCCCATGGCGGCAATGTCGGGCTTAACGCGTCCGTCGGCTGTAGGCCCCACAGACGAAAAGCCGGCTCTTAAACCAAACTGATCCACCGCAGCAACAGCTAATACCTTAAAGCCGTCCGCCGGCGCCAGCAGCGTGTTGTGGTCCTGATGGTCGCCTTCGTTACCGGCTGAATTAAAAACAATGACGCCTTTTTCCACCGCCATATCGGCAGCAATGGTCACTTTAGCTGTCTCTCCGTCTAAATCGGACCAATTGTACCAGTCAATGTAGCCCAACGAACTGCTGACAATATCGGCGCCCTGTTGTTCGGCCCATTCAATGCCTGCTACCCAATAATCTTCTTCCACAGGCGTTTCGCTCTGATCGACTTCGGTTTTGGCTAATAAAAATTGTGCTTTGTAAGCCGGACCAATCAATTTTGAAGGCACATAACCGGCAATCGCTGAAAGGGTCATGGTTCCGTGCCAGCCTTCAAATGCTTTAAACTCACTGTCGGTTACGTCATCATCGCCATGAATAAAATCGTGAGTAGACAAAACATCTAAACTATCAAAAGCAATATGATGGTTAAGCAAATTGAAACCATCATCAAGCATGGCGATTAATACCCCTTCGCCATGTAAATTCTTTTGATGTAAAAAAGGCACGTTGATCAGGTCTAACTGGGTAAAGGAGGCTCCGTAAAAGAGGGTATCAATTTCCTGCGTTGCTACAGAGCTGGCAACTTCTGGCCTTTTTTCGATTTTATCCCGTTTCACACGATCTGCAACCAGAAGCGGTTCAACTGTTAACGTAAAATCCAACTGGCTGATTTGCTGTAGATCGTTTGCCGAAGCTTCTACACTCACAGCATTCAGCCAGCGGGAGACAACACGAACCTTACGCACCCGGTTTTTAATCTCCTCCAGATAGGGCTGAAATACCGGCAAATCGCTGTATTCCACCAACGGCCGATTGGGACGCCTGAGTTGTCGGCGTTCAAGAGATCTGGCGCTCACCAGGTCACTGGCTTTAAACAAAGCCGGGTTTTGTCCGCCCTTATCCTTGAAAACCACCCAGGCCAGTAAATTTCCCTCACTGGTTTGGGCAAATTGCTGCATTTCCAACTGGTTGTTGGCCAGCAAAGGGAACACCATCAAAAACAATAAAAGAACACAAACTATAGCCCGCATCTTTTTACCTCATCCCGTTTCACTGTTTTAAATAACATTTTTCAAGCGCCTACTATTCCAATGATTCCCATCATACGACCACTGTTCAAACCGTCCCGACGGTAGGAGTAGTAAGCTTCTTTGGCACAATGGGTGCACTGGCTGTCCCATTCAATCTGACTCTCCGGCACACGACATTCCTTTAGCTGAGCAATAATTTTGCTCTGAACGTCCAATTTAAAATGGCCGGGGCCGTCGGGTTGTAAAAAGCGCTGCTGAAAATAGTTGGCCGTTTTTTCATCAACCTGGTAACAGGTTTGTTGTACGCCAGGCCCAATGGCCACCAGCAAATCAACAGCCTTACATCCGAAATTTTTTTCCATTTTTTTAATGGTGCGGCCAACAATATTTTGAGCCGTACCCCGCCAGCCAGAATGAACCAGGGCCACGACTTTTTTAAGCGGATCAAAAATAAATACCGGAAAACAATCGGCTGTTTGAACGGTTAAAAACAGATTTTTCTGATTGGTAATCAGGGCGTCACAATTTGAGACAATGCCAGGCTTATTGACAATTTGCACATTAGCTGAATGCGTTTGCTGAGGGAAAACCAAATAGTTGTTGGGCAATTTTAGTTCTTTAAAAAATAATTGGCGATTGCGCTTCACCACTTGCGGATCATCCGGTGTGGAAAGGCCCAAATTTAACTCATCAAACGGCGCCTTGCTAAAACCGCCCTGACGCGTTGAAAATCCGTGGAGCAACTCTCTAAATTCATTAAAGAGTTGGAATTTTTTAATGACCGGCTCCGGCAGCAATTCAACATCCTTTCCAACCTTTAATTTAAGGGCAATAGCTGCCCGTAAACGTATTTTAGAATTCTGGTAGCATTGTTGTAACGTTTCTCACCTACATGAAATCTTCTCAAAATGCCTTCAAAATCAGGCGCCGATTTAATAACTCTCAGAAAATTATTTCGTGTTGGATTTTCTGTACTGGTGGTAATAGCGTTCAGTACAAAATTAAAATTGTCATATCCTAAAAATTCAAATCGTCCTGGCGTACGATGAAAAGAAGTTCTGAATTTGTTGACGAAATTTCGATAATCCCAACTTTCCTGGTTTAAAAAACGATCGGTAATAAACAAAAGGCCATTCAGGTAACTTTTATTTTTATTCAAGGCATCCAGATTGTACCAATCGTCATTACCTAAAATTTGAGCCTGAATATTCCAGTAAGCGTACTGTGAGGCAATTTTAGGGATATCCTCCTGATAAACAGGCAACAAGAGCGCATCAATGCTTTTAACCGGAATATCGGCAGAATCTACTTTTACGCGATTGGTTGATTGTAACAACTGCTCGCGTTTCTCCCTGGTGTACAATCGGTAAAGCGAATCTATCTGGGCCAGTGTAACCGTAGAATCAGCCCGCATCACGGAATCCTGAAAGGCCAGTTTTAAACCAATGCGTTTAATGGCTTTAAAATGGTCGGTCAAATCGGATTCATCAGGATAGTACCATTGTTGTGCAGGGATTTCAATAAAATTGTCTTTTAAATATTCTGTAAAGGTATTGGTAAAATCCACAAAATAATCGTCAATCGGTGCCATGGTGGCTACTCTTCTAAACTGCAGCGAATCCACCACAAAGCGGGCCAGCTTGCTGGCCATAACATCAACCGGCACCGCCAGCTGCACCACATTATTCGAAATTTTACGCAAATACCTCCCAGAAGCCGTTGGCGTAATTAAGGGGATTCCTTCATAATCGGCTATAACAGCGCAGGCCGCAGCAACGTCATTTTCCAGGGGCCCAAACACAGCCATAATGGAAGGATCGTTGCCGATCTCTTTCATCTTTTGCAAAGCCAGTTCCAGTTTACCCTGATAATCAAAAGGAATCAGTTGAACGTTTATTTCGTTAATATGATTGAATTCTGCCATGGCAAGCTGAGCGCCGTCCAAAATAGCCTGACCGATTTCCCGATTTAAACCGCTGGTTGGCAGCAAAGCAGCAATTCTGATTTTGTTTGTTTGTTTGGTCTTTAAAAAATCATAAAGATTATTGGCCAGTTCATCAATCGCTTCAAATTTGCCGGGCAACTTGCGGTACTCTTCCAGAATAGTCAGCGCAGCCTGAGGATTCCTGGCTTCGTAATAACGTTCGGCTTTAATGTAGAGGACAAATTTTTTCTGAAAATCACTGCTTGCCTGCTGCTCTAAAAAGGAAAGGCTTTGTTCATCTAATACGTAACGAAGAGCGTTTTTAGCAAGATCAAATGCTTTTTTTTGCAAACGCTTATCCTGCGCACCTTCTGCAAGTTTAAGCCATAACTGAGTGGCTGTTTGTACCCGCCCTAAACGATAATAGTTATTGGCCAGTACAAATTGCACATCGTCAACATATTTACTATTGGGGAATTTCTGCAGAAATTGGTTACAAATTTTAATCGATTCTTCAAATTGGCCCATTTTGTACAAGGTTTTGGCCAGCATCAGGTAATTAGCGGTCAGTAAATGACTTTTTGTGCCCAGCCTGGTGATTACCAGTTCAAAATTCTGTTTAGCTTTGTCAAATTCGCCAGTTTTATAATCCTGAATACCTTTCTGAAAAATTTTCCACTCTTTCTGAGTGGCTTGTTGTCCAAAAACGATAGTTGCAAACAACACAAATACAATACCTGTTCTGAAGAGCTGCCTCATATTTTAATCCCCGTCTGTTTATCTTATTTGAACTGAAACTACTAAATTTTAGCAACTTAAAGCAAAAGAAATTGTAAACGTCAAAGCTCAGGAATGGTTTCAAAAAATGGTTAATGTTTACTTTTCTGAGAATCCCAAACAAAGCTGTTTATGAATATTTTGCGAGCCTCTTCAATGAAATGATTA
>JAGHBR010000008.1 GCA_021160885.1 Caldisericaceae bacterium | reverse complement strand
GTCACCAGTAGTTCACTATTCTGATAGGTTGTGGAATCAGCTAATTGCAGTTCCAGTTCGGTTTTGCGCTTTTCAGCTTTTTCAATTTGCTCTTCTAACTTATTCACCTTTTGATTAAGCGCATTGCGTTGTTTACTGATTTTTTGACGGGCCTCGGCTTCCAACCGCTTTTGTTCTTTGCTTTTTTTAGCTGCATTTTTTTGCACTATATTCCTGGTTGTCGATTTTTGAGTTATCTCCCGTTCATCTGAAACACGTAATTCTTTCAGACGCAGATAATCGCTGTAATTGCCTTCGTACTCAAATAAACGACCATCTTTAATTTCCACTACTTTGTGCACTAATTTATCTAAAAAATAGCGGTCGTGCGAAATGATCAGCAATGTTCCGTCATAATTTTTCAGGGCGAATTCCAGAGCCTCTTTGGATTTTAAATCAAGGTGATTGGTTGGTTCGTCCATGATCAGAAAGTTGGCTGGCGAAAGCAAAATTTTAGCCAGCGAAACGCGCGCTTTTTCACCACCGGAAAGCACTTTGATCGGTTTTTCCACGAAATCGCCGCTAAAGCCGAAAACGCCCAAGATGTCTCTTTCCCGGCCGCTGAATTCAGGGGCGGCGCCGGCCTGTACCGCATCCAGAACTGTGTCTTCTAGATTTAAAGCATCCACTTGATGTTGCGCGTAATAACTGACCTTGACGCGCTGCCCCAGATCAATTTTTCCCTGCACCGGTTTTAGCTCGCCGGTAATCAAACGAGTTAACGTTGTTTTGCCCACCCCATTTGGGCCCACCAGTGCGATCTTTTGCCCCCGATAAATCTTAAAATTAACCCTTTTAAAAATCCATGGCTGTTCTTCCAGATAGCGAAAATAGAGATCTTCGATTTTCAGCACATCTTTGTAACTCTGAACAGCGGCTTTGATTTTAAACTGAAGAAACTGGTCTTCTTCGGGCAATTCAATGCGTTGCATTTTTTCCAAACGTTTAATGCGACTCTGAACCTGAGCCGCCTTAGTTGCCTTGTAACGAAAGCGATCAATAAATTTTTGGATGCGCTGAATTTCGGTCTGCTGTTCTTCCCATTGTTTGAGCAACAGGTCACGTCGTTTGGCTTTTTCCTGCTCGTAAAAATGGTAGTTGCCGTGGTAAAGGGTCAGCTGTCCTCCATGTAATTCGGCAATGATTTGCACCAAACGGTCAAGAAAGAAGCGGTCGTGCGATATGACCATCATGCTGCCGGTAAAACCTCGTAAAAAGCCTTCGATCCATTCCAATGAGGGCAAATCGAGATGATTGGTCGGTTCGTCCAATAGCAGTAAATCGGGTTTAATTAATAGCAGCTTTGCCAGATAGGCACGCATGCGCCAACCGCCGCTGAATTCTTTTAAAGGTCGCAAAAAATCGCTTTCTTTAAAACCCAGACCCATTAATATTTTTTGGGCTTCCGATTCGATTTCGTAACCGCCCAGAAGGCTAAAACGATCCTGCAAAGTACCCAATTTTTTTAGCAGCTGATGGTCGGCATTGTACTGACCGGAACTAAGTTTTTGTTGAATCTCAAGAATCTGCAGCTCGATTTGTTGAATTTCGGCATGACCTTCCAGCACGGAGCCCAGTAAAGTACCTTTTTCAAAGGCCACTGGTTCCTGGGGTAAATATCCGATTTTGTAACCGCGCGGGGTTAAAATGGTGCCTGCAAGCGGCTTTATTTCACCCACCAGAATGCGCATTAAAGTAGTTTTACCCGCACCATTCGGCCCGATTAATCCGATCTTTTGTCCCGGATGAACGGAAAGGTTTACAGTATTGAGTAAGCGACGTTCACCTATTTCGTACGACAAATCTTTGATTTGCAACATCTTTTATGCCTCATAAGTAAAGCGTTGAATTTACAGAAATCAGTGGTAGAAATCTAATGGAAATTTTATGAGACTAACATTGTTATCAATACTAACAGATAAGATGATCGAATTTCGAATGAGTTTTTTTCATCGACTGCGTCGATGAAAAATTCATTCAAAATTTAAAATTCAAAACTCAACATTAAGTGAAAGGGAAAAATTCAACATTTTTCGAGAGGAAAGTGTGCTTCGCTGGCTACCAATTTTGCTTGCGCTAAAATTCCTTAGTAATCGAATGCAGAAAACTCACCGATCATCGGGCGATAAAAGGGCGAACTGTTAAATTCCACTGTGATTTTACTCTTATCCGAAATCTGATAATTCAATTGAGCGCCACCAAAGAAACGGGGTTTGTTTAAATAAAATTGCTGACCAAAGGTATTGTATGGCGAAGACATAATGCCAATATTGGCCCGAATCCAAAACTTTTCGGAAATCTGATAATCAATGGTATTTAAATAGCTGCTTAGCATCATGCTCTGACCGGCCCAATTACCAAATGACATGGAGACCGTATGGTGCATTCGTAATTTATTTGGGTTTAAAAAGCCACTAAAAAGTGAGGCCTGTGGATTGATTAAAACAGATGAAATATTAGGTTTAGTGGGTTGATTTCTAAATTGGGCCTGAAGCGGTACTACCCACAAACCGAACAACATAATGAACAGAAGTGTTAATAATTTTTTATTCATGACCCAACCTCTTTTTAATTCACCCAGATTGATTGTTTTTACTCT
>JAGHBR010000115.1 GCA_021160885.1 Caldisericaceae bacterium | reverse complement strand
TTGGGGCTCAGATTTTTTTGATCCAGCGGCAGCAACTCATTGGAACCGGAAAATAATGGATTGGCCGCCGCTTTGTGCCAGCCGGTTTTTAAATCAAGCGGATTACCGTAAACGATGTAATCGATCTTCAAAGAAGTAAAACGATTTGCAGGCAACCACTTACTCAGCCAGCGGCCCTCAGATTTAAAAGCACTAGTACGCGTAAACAAACTTTCAACCTGAAATTTTTGTAAGATCAATCCGCCATTGCCCATTAAGTCAAATCTATCACCACTATTCGGTTCTCGTAGGACTATGGTCGCTGTAGATGAATCTGTCCAGTGTTGCCATTCCTGCTGTGTGTCAACGACTACGTTCAGCGTTGGTTTTTGACAGGCCCAAAGAACCAACAATATCAATACAATCTCAAGCCGACGCATGTTTACCTCATTTAATTAATATTAATTTGCCAAACACGTTTTCTTTTCCGTACTGCAAGCGGTAAAAATACACTCCGCTGGGAAAACCACTCAAATTTAAATGAAGACGATGCAGGCCGGCCGACTGCAGCCCTTGTAAAACCTTCTTCACTCTTTGCCCCATTACATTGTAAAGGACAAGCTCCACTTTGCCGGTTCCTGGTAAATAATAACTAAGGGTGGTTTGCTGATTGAAAGGATTGGGGTACTGGTTTACCACCCGAAAGCGGTAAGGTAAAATCTTTCTTTCTTCAACTGATACTGTGCCCAGTTTTTGCACGGGAGGTTCACCGCCTTCGGCGTAGTAGAACCAATCAGCCTGGTAGTCGATCAGAGTCTGGTAGCTCGCTGTAATCAATTTTAAATCGAACTTTAAGTCAAAGCTGTCTTCCACCGCCTGGTGAATTTCGATGGCTAACACATTGGAACCGTTCTTCAATGCAGCCAAATCGGAATCTTCAATTAGCACCTGTTTAACGCCATCGGAATTTGTAGCAGCCCAGGTGCTGTAACTCAGGGTTCCTTCGCCCAGGTTTTCACGATGAATTTCCCGGCCGTTCAAATACAGGGCAAAACCATTGTCATAATTGATAATGGCAGCCAATTTGTTAATTTGCGTTTTGTCCTCAATGGTAAAATTACGGCGCAGGTAAACGGTCCGTACTGGCACCAGTTTCGTTTGTCCTTCGCTCTGCCCTTCAAAAGCAAAAGGCGCCTTTCCTTTTGGCCAGTCACTCAAATCATACTTCAGGTCGAACCAGTAAACCGGGCGTTGCAGTGTGTCCACCAAAATTTCAATATGTAATGACTGTGGACTGGTATTACCAATCAAGTCGCTGGCACGCACATAAATGGAAAAGCGTTCTCCCTGCTGGCCATGCAAAGTCGTACGGTGTTCCAGCCGGCCCTGTCCTTCACTAAATTCATGAGCCATACTATCAAACGGCAGATCCTGAAAATCATAACGCAAAAAAGCCTTTTCATCAGTTTTGATGCTGATGAAAAACAATGTGTCCGTAGCCACGAACGGCGGCTCGGGAAAAGCTACAAATTCTGGTGGCAGAGAATCAGCCGTCAGTGGAGCGTACATGTCCGGTAAGTCGCTTTCAAACAGCGTGTACGGATCGTTGAAAAATTTAAGGAAATCAGGCACACTGGGATGGCCGGGATAAGGCGCAAAGTGGTGGTTGATATCCTGATTACGCCAGACCGCGGCGTAGCTGTAATAATTGTTTAAAGAATCACTGACCATAGCCCAGAGCAGCACATTGGTAAAAAAATCCGGTGTGTCCAGGCCTTCCTGCCCGACCTCGGTTAATGCCGGCAACTTTTGGTCCCGCAAGGCAGTTTGTACAATACGCGTCAGGCCCTGTTTAAAATTTTCTCGATCTGGATTGGTGATTACATCTCCAAAGTAATGATCCACGCCGTACACATCGACATAATCTTCACCCGGGAAAATATCTTTGTAATTGCGCCCCCAATCTGCCTGATTTAACGATGGTGAGATGGCGTAAAGCAGATTGTGCACCTGTAATGAATCGCGCAAATATTCCACCGTAAAGCGCCACAAAGCGTTGAATTGTTCAGTACTACACCGCCCTTTGCCCCACCAGAACCAGCCGCCGTTGTGTTCGTGGTAGAGACGAAAGATGACCGGAATGGACTCGCCTTTTGGCCCTCGTAATGATTTAAAAAAGAGGGCTACAGATTTGAGTTTTTCTTTGTATTGCTGATGATACTGACCTTCTGGCAGCAGGGTAGCCACCACATTTTCGCCATTCACATCATCGGCGTAAAAGCCACGCCCTTGTGGATCGTACTGGTGCCAGCACATAGAAAGCACTCCACCACGCTGGTAAGCGCTGGTCATCCGGTAACGCACTCGTTCTTCTTCACGATGGCGGGTTACTTTGTACATCTCTTCGGAATAAAAAGCCGGAAAGTCGCCACACACATCTTTGATGTCACTTCGATCATCATCGCCGCTCCAACCCACACCATAGCCTGTGGCATCGTGCATGCCAAACAGTAGCGCCCGATCTTTCAGGAAGTCAAGATTTAGATACAGGTAACGGGTTTGGAGAGTTGCCTTTGGGTCCACCAGCGGCACAGCCGGACCATTCACGCTGGCTTCAAAACGAGCACAGGCATCGTACAAATCCCAGGTGGCCTGATCCAGCTCCTGCTGGCTTACTTCCTCCTGATTGAAAACAGCCTGGGCCTGGTGAATAGCAGCCTGTAGCTGACTTTTGCTCCCTGTGGGAAACTGCCCCTCCTGATCGCCTTCTGTGCTATTCTGGTACAAAGCCTGGGCCGCGTTAATAGCGCGCTCCAACTGACTGATGTCCAGTAAATCGGCCGCTCGCACGGAGTCTGCCAATCGTAAATCGTCAAAATAAACAGTACCGCTTTTGGGCACTGTTGTGCCGCCATCCAGGTAAAAATAGATGCGGTTCAAAACGCGAGGCGCAGGGGCAAGAAGCTCAAAGCGGTAGGTATGCCACTGCCCATCGGCAGGCAACATGGCCTGTAGCCAGCCGTTGGACCCATTGTCGTAAATGGGCTTCAATGTTAACTCGCTTACCACATCCGAACGGACACGCAAAGTAATGTAAGGTTGGGCTGTGGCGTCCACTTTTTGCGGCGGCGTCCAGTTAAAATTGTCCCATTCCCAGCTGCTGGCCACTCGATGGTATTGAATCTGCAATGTACTGTCAACCGCCTGCAGTTCAAAGGTACGCGTGGCGTCGCCAGGCGCTTCCCAGCCATCCAACAGGTTGTCATCAAAATTTTCTACCAAACCGGTTACCTGGGCCCGCGCAGGGAGGAACAGAAAACAAATGGTTAAAATACAAAGCAGATGTTTCATAAAGTGCGTCCTAAGTTTTAAATTTTTGTTTCATTGATTTTACGTTGATCCAAAATCGGTGTTCAAAAACCGCTTAACAACGGTTTTAGCAAAGCATCCTTTCCACCCGTAGTTGCAATTACATTTCTTCAATGCTGTTTTTTTAAAAAGCTCTTGTTTTGCTCGATTAAAGCCATCCTCTGTTTAACGCACTCTGCTGAGCGCATGGCATCGGGTGGGGTGTTCATGACATAATCCAGCAATCGTTTTACAGACGAGGTGGCGACATGAATGCGCGTATCGCTGGATGCGTAGTAAATGTAAACCGTTCCGTCGTCATCGGCAATCCAGCCGTTACAGAACAGCACGTTGGAAACATCGCCCACACGTTCTTCGCCCATCGGCGCCATGAAGTAGCCACCCGGGTGGTAAATGACTCTGTGTGGTTCATCTAAAGCTGTCATGTAAAGGTAAAGCACATAACGCAAACCGGCGGCGGTGTTGCGTACGCCATGAGCCAAATGTAGCCAGCCCTCTTTAGTTTTAATAGGTGGCGGTCCTTCCCCGTTCTTGGTTTCTTTAATGGTATGATAGGCACGTTCATCTATGATGATTTCCTGTTCGATGACCGGTTGTTCAATGTTTTTCACCAGTCCCCAGCCAATGCCCCCACCGCGGCCGGCTTCAATCAAGGAATCCTGAGGACGGGTGTAGAAGGCGTAACAACCATCAACAAACTCTGGATGCAACACCACATTACGTTGCTGCGGCGACGGTGTCTTTAAATCCGGCAGGCGTTCCCAGTGAAGCAAATCTTTACTGCGTACAATGCCTGCCTGGGCTTCAGCTGCACTGGTGTCCCACTCTGGCGCTTCAGGATCCTTACGCTCTGTGCAAAATACGCCGTAAATCCAGCCATCCTGGTGTAAAGTCAGGCGCATGTCGTAAACATTTACGTCAGGGCTTTCTGTTTCAGGCAAAAGAATTGGAGGATGCTCAAAACGGAAACCATCAATTCCGTTGTCACTTTGAGCTAGGGCAAAAAACGATTTACGGTCCCAGCCTTCCACACGCACCATCAAATAATATTTGCCCTGCCATTTGATGGCTCCGGGATTAAAAACCGCGTTGATGCCCAGTCGCTCCAGCAAAAAGGGATTGCGCTGTTCATTGAGATCAAAACGCCAGTGCAACGGCACATGATCACGCGTTAGCACCGGATATTTGTAACGTTCGTAAATCCCATTGTAAAAGTCGCTTACTTCATTCCGACGATTCAGCAAACGTTCCTGCCGATTCTGTAATTCTCGCAATCTATTTTGAAACGAGCTCATTGTGAGTGCTCCTTAACTTTTGCAGACATTTCAATAATTCAAGACAGGCTCGTACATTGTGGTAAGGGCCTTTCCATTCCGAAACTTTGTAGGTATTCAGATTTGGCCTGCCTTTGCTGTCAACTCCGTAATACCATTCACCATATTTACGATTGAGTAAGTATTCCTCCAGAAATTGCCAGGTTTTCATCGTTGCCTTCCAGAATTCCGGCCGACCGGAAAGCAAATAGGCATAAGCAAAACCGACGGTAGCCTCAGCTTGTTGCCACCATTCCAAAATGGGCACCAGCATACCTTCA